>DAITPI010000111.1:0-10748 GCA_036833655.1 Anaerolineales bacterium
GCGCTGGAAGGCGATGACGTTGTCCGCATCGTTGACGTGGTAGATGTTCAGGAATTGCCCGCACAGGCCGCGGCTAACACCCCGACTGTTGAGCCGCAGTCGGACCAGGTCCCGGTACAGGCGGACGATCCCGCGGTACTGCTCGTTCAGCTCCCAGTCGAGCGGTACATCGTCCCGGAACCATTCGCCCTGCAGGAACTCCTGGCCCTGGAACAGCATCGGGATGCCGGGCGAGGTGAAGACCAGCCCCGCCGCCAGCGTGGACCGTTTCTGGGCGTGCCAGCCCCCGGGGTCCTCCGGGTTGATCTCCTGCGGGACGCGCGCCTTGCCGTTCGCCACTTCATCGTGCGACTCGCTGTAGATCACGCGCCGGAAGGCGTCGCCGTCGTAGCTGAAGGCGATCGCGCTGCGGATGACCTCCATCGAGCGGTGCTCGTCGTGCATCAGCGTGACCACCTCGCGCACCGGGTGGACGAAGTTCGCGTCCCACTGGGCGTGGAAGCCCGCTCCGCCTTCCCCGGTGGACTTGGTCAGCCAGGGATTGCTGCGCAGGTCTTCGGCGATCAGGATGGAGTGGGGGAAGTTCTCACGGATGTCGCCGTTGATCTGCTGCAGCAGGCCCCAGCCCTCGGGCAGGTCGCTGCCCTCGTTGCCGTCGACTGTCCGGATATAAAGGGTGCTATCGTAGCGCAGCCCGTCCACGTGATACTCCTCCAGCCACATCCGGGCATTATCGTGGATGTAGCGACGCACCTCCTCGCGACCAAAGTCCGGGCGCGTGCTGCCCCAGGGCGTCTCGGCGCGGTGGTCGTTATAAAAATAGATTCCGCCCTTATCGTTTTCCTGCCAGCCGTCGAACTGCCAGATGTCGAGGTCGCTGGGTCCGAAGTGGTTGTAGACCACGTCCAGGATCACGGCGATCCCACGCCGGTGCATCTCGCGCACCAGCCGCTTGAAATCGTCCGGACCGCCGTAGATGCTCTCCACCGCAAAGATCTGGGCGGGGTTGTAGCCCCAGGAGTAATCCCCTGCGAACTCCGCGATCGGCATGATCTGGACGGCGTTGACGCCCAGCCGGCGCAAGTGCTCGATTTTCTGAAGGGCGGTGTTGAAGTCCCCAGGCGCGCCGCCGGGCTCGTCGAAGAAGGAGCCGATGTGCATCTCGTAGATGACCAGCTCATTGTGCGGCGGCAGCCGGAAATCGTCCTCTCCCCAATCGAAGCTGTCTGGGTCGCAGACCACGCCGTTGCCGGTCGAATTGGTGACCTGCCTGGCATACGGATCGATGCGCTCGAATTTCCGCTCGCCGTTGATCAACACGAATTTGTATTCCTGGCCTGGCTTGGCGGACATTACATCGGCATACCAGTAACCGTTCTCTTCGTGCGTCAGAGGGTTTGCGTCATCGGACCAGTTGTTGAACTCCCCTTTGACAAAGACTGCCTGGGCATTCGGCGCCCAGACCCGGAACGCCACCCCGCCCTCGTGTACGATGGTCCCCATGCCTTGATGTGTTTTCGACATGCTCCCTCCATGCTCATGGTTTGATACTACGTTTAACGAATTCCCTGCCGATAACAGCATGGCGTCTAGACCATTGCGACCGGCCGTGCAACATGCCGCATTCCAGCCTCTCACTCCACGTGTTATCTGCTTACGACAACCGCGCCGCTGGCTGTGATCCGGACCGCATCCCCTGTCCTCAACTGCGCGAAATCCGCCTCCGATAGCGCCACGAGCGGCAGGGGAGACGCATACAGCTCCTCCGCAACGACAGACGCCAGCGCAAAGAAGAAATCGGTATCGGTGGTGATGATCGCGGCGGGCGCCGTCTTTGCACGGATCGCCTCGAGCAGGACCGCGGTCGTGGTGGAGGAGCCGCGCGTGAAGGGGATCGCCAGAATTTTGTCCCTGCCAATGGCGCCGGAGAGGACATGCCTCCGGTCGATGATCTCGCCAGTCTTCCAATCGTAGCCGCCCCAGAACGAAAGTGGCTCATGCCCGACCAGCGCCACCCCGCGCGCCTCGCCCGGGATGACGACCTTGCCCTGCAGCGCTAGCTCAGCCATAGTCCCTCGTCCCGGACGATCTCACCGCTCACCGCCGAGTTGACGCAGTCCTGGAGGCTGCCGAAGGCGATCTGGCGTCCGAGCAGCCCGGGCGTGTAATAGGCGAACTTCGCCGAGTTGGTCATCAGATTCTCGACCTCCGGCGGCAACATCGGCGAGGTCAGGATGCAGGTGTCCACGGTGATCTGCGCCCCAAAGGATCTCAGTGGCTCCAGCAAGCCTGCCCGATCTGCCAGCTGCGCCATGGCGCGGCTGGAGGTCACCAGGAACTTCACATCGGGATGCTTCTTCTTTCCTGTCAGCATTGGCGCCAGGCGCCTGAACTCTGCCAGCGAAAAATGCGGGCTGCCCAGGACAACCATGTCCAGCCGATTCGTATCGGCGTGAGTCAATTCGCGGCGCGCGTCACGAAGTGTATCCATGGTCACGTCGATCGTCGCAATCTGCCTGCCGCCCTGGAAGGCTGCTTCGAGCGTCGGGGCTTCGGGCGTGATGCCCACCATGTGGAACATTGCCACGCCGCCGGAGGAGGCTGCCGCGGCGCCGAAGGCTTTTAGCTGATCCTCGTCTGGCTTCATTCTCATCCCCGCGATGACGGGGATCTTGTCGAGGGAGGCCTTGCCGATGAAGTGTCCCAGCACCGGATAAAAATCGTCGCTCGTCTGCAATGGTTCCGGGACCTCGCTCAGGCGGAAGAGCAGCTGCCCGCGGCGGTTTTCGGTGAGATGTAATCCGATCGCCGGCGCGCGGCCGGTGATGGCGCAGCAGATGTCGAACAGGTCCGGGTAGCGCTCGGTCCGCGCCCCCAGCACGGAGTTGGCAAAGGCGATCGCGTTCGACTCGCCCCAGGCGATCTGTTGCCCGAACGACGGGCGCATCTCGGTCTGGTACGGCGCGCAGGTCCAGGTGGGGATGGTGCCCATGCCCCGGTAGGCAACCATCTGGCGATACGCCTGCCGCGCCCAATCGGAAGGGACCGCCCATTCCTGCCAGTGATGTTCGTCCAGTCCGCTGACATTGAGGGTGGTGGGCACGGCGACTTTTGCCCCGAGCCCCGCTAACCGCTCGGCAAATTCGAGCCCGGCGTCACCGATGTAGACGGTGCTGTCGATGTGGGCGCCGGTGATATCGAGCAATTCCTGTGCGCCCGCCACTTCCGCCATGCGCGCAACAATGGACATTGCCATCCGGCTCGCGGGACCCAGCTCGCCGCGTAACATTTCGTGGTCGTTAGGAGATAAGGTTAGCATAATCCGTAGGGCGGGCTTGCTGCCGGCCAATATCAAAATTTGTCATGACCTACCTTCTTGAAGCCAAATAAATACCGATCAGGATCAACAACCCGCCAAGCAGCACGCCGGTGGTGGGCATCTCCTGCAAAATAAAATACGCCAAGATCGCCGAGCCGATCGGCTCCACCAGGGTGATCACCGCGACCAGCGTGGCGGGGATGTAACGAAGTACCCAGTTGTACGTGGAATGACCGATGAGCTGCGGGAAGGCTGCCAGCAGGAAGATCCAGCCGTACGCCCGCGCCGGATAACCGAGTGGCGAATGCCCCGCCGCGAACATGATGACGATCAGGGCAACCGCCGACATGCCGTACACCAGGAAGATGTAGGGGATGAGCGACATCTTCGCGCGCAGCTTCCGTCCAATGATCAGGTAGCCCGAGACGGTCCAGGCGCCGATCAGAGCCAGGAAGTTGCCCCACATGGCGCGGCCCTGCATCACCTGCATGAGCTCCGGGCAACGTACGCCACCGTCCCAGGTGCAGGCATCCGACAAACCGATGATCGTTCCGCCGAGGATCGCGATCACCAGCCCGATGATCGCCAGGCGCGACAGTCGCTCGTTCAGCAGCACCGGCGAAAGCAGCGCCACCCACAGCGGACCGGTGGAGACGAACACCACCGAGCTCGCCACCGACGTATACTCCAGCGACGAGATCCACGTGGCGAAGTGTACCGCCAGGAACAGCCCGGAGATCGCGCCCAGCAGCAGCTCCGAGTGTGTCAGCCTGCTCAATTCTTCCCGGTGGCGTGTGAGTGCCAGCGGTGCAAGGAGCAGCGTCGCGCAGGTCAGGCGCAACGCCGCGATCACCAGGGATGGCGCGTCCGCCTGCGCAAAGCGGATGAAGATGGATGCGGTGGAAACCGCGAGGATGGCGGTCAGGAGAGCAAAGGGCAGGGCAATGCGGACGCGGGGCGGCAGCATCCGCCAATTGTACTCATATCCCGTTAAAAAAGAACGCAGAAGAGAGCCAAATCATGGCCCGGTTCTGCGTATCAACCCTGTATGTGCGCAAGCACGTGAGCGGCGGTCAGCCTTCCTTTGAAGAAGGTGTATCGAGCTGCATTCTTGGCGTGCGCCGATACTGGGACGGCTTGCCGGTAAATGCCTTGCTCAGCCAATCCGTGAGCTCGTCTACCGCGAACGCCTCCTCGTTGTTCAGTACGATCTGAAGCTTGCTGAGATGGTCGATCAGCTCGTCCATTTGTGCGCGGAAGTTATCGAAGGTTTCCGGGTTCGCGTTCTCACGCAGCTGCCTGGAGGCCGTGTGCGCACGGTCCACCACGCGCATCGCGTTTTGAATGTACTCGGTCATCAGGTCCCAGTCTGTCATCGCGGACTCCTTTCTGGAACCGACCAGCTCCACTCTTACAATAGCACGAGTCGGGCGGGATTTCAACTCACAGAGAAGCTCCGATGCGTGCTCCCGGCTTTGCTCCCTGCCACGGATCCGCCCAGAATTGGGCGAAATCCTCCTGCTTTCCTGGGAGGAGATGTATCATTTGTTTGTCGCCAGGTGCCGCCTCCAGCTCGCCCGGGCGCGAGCACAGCAACGGCTCAGGTGGTTGCTGCAGCCAGCTCGGTGAGCCTATCGATCAACGGTCGGAGTGTTTTGGGCATCGAGCTATCGGTGGCGTGGACCGTGTGCAGGGAGTTGCCTGCGACAACCGTAATGGTGTACTCGTGATCGCCCGGCTCCGGGCGCAGGTCGGTCACCAGCGGGATGTCGAAAAAGTTGGATTCGGTGAGCAGTCCATCCAGTCGCTGCGCCATGGGTCCCGGCATGCTGCCGAGGTCCAGGTCCATCCTGATGTCACTCTCCCCGCTGCCCCCCGTTCGTCTAAAGTTGATCATGGTCATTCGCACCTACCTGTACGGATTTCTTCCCATCCACGCGCCAGGAGGAAGAGGTCGTCGAGGTTTCTTTGGCTGTTGTGAGCATGGGAAACTGCAGGGAAGCGCTGTCACTACCGAAATTCAGCGCGCATCCAAGTAATAATCCTACCATACTTGGCTAAATCGCACTTAATATTCCAGGCCGGACGAGCCCTGCCTGTGAGATTAGACGAGCCATTGCCGCAGATGTTTCACTCAGGAGAGGCGCGGCGAGCTGAATGAAAAGCCCCACCGTGTTCCAGACGCGGTGGGGCAGATTGGCTTGTTTATGAATTAGGGCAGATAAGGATTATTCTCCGCAAAGTACTCGTGATTATCTGCGTTCATAATTGCCTGATCCGGATTCGTACTTGCCAGGTTACGGGCTCCTGCCTGGCCATAGACGAAGTCATCGGTCCCGGCGACCACATCGAAGTGGCTCATCTCGTGAATGAGTGTTCCCGCCTTTGAATCGGTGCCGGTCGGGGGCGCCTGCCAGAAGACCTTGCACAGGTAGATGTTGTAGGGTCTATTGGGGTAAACGTAGGCGTAGTAGTTCTGCTTGCACTTGCAGTCGAACGTGATCCCCGCCTCAACAAACGCCGAGTGGATCGCATTGAAGTGGTTTGTCACCGTTCCATAGCGGGTCGACGTGTAAGCTCCGAACCATTCCAGGTAGCGCGGCGTCCCCGAGCGATTCGTATTGAGATAATGCTCGGCGTCCTCAGCATATGTCGTGGCATCGGTGCGGGCCTGAGAGAGCAGCGCCTTCTGGTCAACGGTGCAGGCGTTGAACGCTGTTGTGCCAGGAGCCGGCGTAGGTGGCGGCGTGGGCTTGCCCTTGGGAAGGCGTCCTTCGACGCTCAGGCTGATCTTCTCGGAGATCAGGCTATCGCGATAGCGGTAGGCATTGCCTTTCTGGTCGAAAAGATTGAAGGAGGCAACCGCATAGAAGATCTCATACTGTCCCGACTGTGACAGGTCGTAGTACTCTCCAAGGTCGACAGTGAAGCTGAGGCTCTCGCCTGCTTTCAGGGAGATGTAGTCACGCCCGGTCACGGGTGGACGCTTATAGGTCGCTCCTGTGTACGCGACCGGCTCGCCATCGCGAGTGACCGCGAACAGCGGTTCTTCCACGCCCTCGGCTGGCGTAAACCATTTCAGGACGCGTACCGTGTGCCTGTTCGGGTTCGAGAGGGTTACTGTGACGAGAACATCCTGGGAAGAATCAAATTCGCTCTGCGACACGCTCAAGCTTACGGACGGTCCGTCCTTGGGGGCGGCGCCGGCAGCAGAGGTGAGCAGCAGAGTGGCGAGCAAAACAAATACGAACGTGTGAAATCGAAGCTTGCTGGTATGCATGGCATTCTCCTCAATGGGTCAGAGTTAAGACTATCGTAGCAAACAGCACAATCAAAGTCAACCGGGAATAAGTTACAACCGGGAATTGCTCGACCGTGAAAGCTTAATCTCTCCTAAAGTAGGGAATAACAGGCTCTGCCTCCGGTCGTTATAGAGGACAAGTAGGCGTACCTTGTATCGACAAGTATCCTACCTCGAGAGATTGAAAGGAGTTGCTATGAAAATTAAGATTGCGCTATTTTCCATCGTGATCCTGAGCGCTTTATTCCTGAGTGCTTTTGGATCACCTGCGACGTCCCAAACCGCCAAATATCAGGATACGGCTCAGCCGCCTGCAGTCACACTGGTTCCGCCGACCGTTGTCGTGGTAACGACGCCCGGCGTGATTCCCGTTACCGGTACCGGCGATGCGCCGACAGGCCTGTGGACGCTGATCCTGTTCGGTTTGCTCGGCTTGCTGGGTATTGCCTTCCTGGTCGCCCTGTTCTCGCCGCGGACCACCGTTGTTGAGCGGCACGACCATCTCGATGGGACACCGCCACACGACCACGAGGTCTAATGCGACCTGGTGGGTATCGCGGGACAGCAAAGTTCACACCTATCGCCTCTCCTCTGTTCTCTCATTCCCCAGGAATGAGAGGACTCAGGGGAAAGATATATAAATGGGTCATCTTTGGGTTGGGCAGGAAGCCCGACCCATCTACCGGGAGGTTGTTATGAGAGTTGGAGGAAGATCGTTGCGCCGCTCGCGTTCGAACCGCATCATCGCTGGCGTTTGTGGGGGTTTGGAGGATTTCTTTGGGTTGGATGCGTTCTGGTTCCGGCTGGCGTTCCTGGTTGCCCTGCTACCCGGTGGCGTGCCCGGGATCGCGGCCTATCTGGTCCTTTGGCTGATCATGCCAAGGGATTAATCCAGCCTGTATCCCACCTGTAAATTCCAGAACGTGAAAAGGTCTTGCCGAGTGCAAGACCTTTTTCGATTCTCTGAGATGATTATGGTATCTGCGTTTCCCCGGCGCCGATCTCAAGGGGGACATCGGTCGAACTTGCTAGCGCCGTGTCGGTCGGCGGTGGCTGCGTATCGGTGGGCGGAACCGGCGTGTCGGTCGGCGGAACCGGTGTGTCGCTCGGCGGGACCGGCGTATCAGTTGGCGTGTCCGTCGGGACGGGCGTGTTCGTAGGGATCGGAGTGGGTGTTCGCGACGGGGTGGTGGTAGGCAACGGGGTATTGGTGGGCTGGGGCGTACTGGTCGGGAGAGGCGCTCGTGGCGTCGGCGTGGGGCCTTCCCGGCGCGTCCGCGTCGGCGGCGGGTGGGTGAAGGTTGGGCGTAGCGTTGCCGTATCCGACGGCGCGGGCGTGAGCGTAGCGGTCTTTGTGGGCACGAGGGTCTCGGTCGGGACGAACTGGGTCACCGCTTGCTCAGTAAGGGCTGCCGCTGTGCGCAGATTTGACACCGCCAGGTCCAGAATATCCAGCGGGACCAGGGTGGCAGGGATGTAATTCTCAAGGTCGCTCATTGCCATGGCTGAAACACTGCACAGCAAGCTCATCCCCAGAACTCCTGCAGCCAGAATTGCCAGCGGTCCCGTATATTCTCTCAGTCTCACGCGATGTTGCTCCTTAGAACAGGTAAAAGAGGAGGGACAGAGGTGGCGGTAAAGCTCTCTCCTCGGCGATGTATGCCGTTGCTCCAAAAAGATTATGCCATGATTCTCGCCCCGCGAAATGAAGCCTTCATTACAAAATGGCTGGGAAAGCGGGGGTTACAGACTGGGCCTACCCGGCTCCATTAGCCCTTCGACTGGAGCTATTCGATATGTGCTGCCAGGCTGTCGCGACCGGGAAATAGCGAAAATCGGTCCACGCCATACTGGTTGAGGTTCTTTTTCAGTGTACCCCGGATGCCGTTGGGGATGATGATTTTTTCCATGTCCTCCGATTCGAAGGGCTCGTACGGGTTCGGTGGATGGTGAACAGACCGCCCTGCGTGTCAAGTGGCGGGGCATGAACTTACCCACCTGCCTGTATTTGAATGGATTTTGATGTTCTTCCACGTCGAGAAAGGATTTGTTGTGATAGGCGTAGCGCATGCTGTCGCCGTCGCTCGGCTGCTCCACCGCAAAGTAGCAGGCGACCAGTGGGTTACGCCTCCTGTCGAGCAAACGCGCAGGTAAGCCGTATTGCTGACCGAGTGCAAGCCAGTCCCAGTCGTTCGTGGGCATAAAGTCCAGGTAGGGCAGCGATCGCTCTTTGAACAGGCGTAGGATTTCCTTCTCATTCCATTCCCTCGATTTCACAGAATCGGGTGGCACCAGACGAGCGATCTTGGGGATCAGCGGAAATTGTACCGATTTCATGCCGCGGTAGATGACGGTTCGGGCATCGTACTCTTCGAGGAGCTCATGCAGCGCACCAAAAGAGTTGATCACGACATCTTGCATGAATTTCTCTGCTTCCGAAATAAAATGCTCGCCGTCAGAGTGAGGGGGGCACCCGGACGACGAGCGAATGTATTTTACACCATCCCCGGCCTGGTGTCCATAGGCGCGCCGGCGCGCGAGTCGGTCAACCTAGCAGGGGCTCCTAATTGTGCCCCGCAACGGGACTTTTGGGGGAAAAGACGCTCCTCGCGAATGAGCGTAAGTAGCTCGCCTTTCCTTGGTACCGACGAGCACGCCCGGCGGACCCGTTCAGACGATCAACTTTGACTTCCTGTCCCTCGATATCCTTGAGGATGAGCACGTGATGATCCTCGAGACCGCGCTGGCTGCGGAGCCGCTCGTGCGCAACGATGAGATCCGGGCATTTGCCAAACATTCGGCAGATGTCGCCCGGCTGCACTTGATGTTGATGCGAGAGCTGAAGATGCGGCTTGCCTACGGCTTCACACCTCCGCTCCCCGATTTTGAGGCTGAATACCAGTCTCCCCGAAGGTTCGAGCCGCGCTAAGCTTCGCGTCTGGCTGTTCGTCCCTGATGTTGAGATAGACATCACCCGATAAATAGAATTTCGAAGACTAAGGGAACGCACAAACCCTGCGGACCCCGCACAGCGAGATGGCTGTGCGGGGTCCGTGCTTTCTCGTTGTTCGCGGTGCAGTCTTCAGCTTTCCGAGATTGTCTTCTCGATGCGCCGGTCGGGGCTGAGCCAGATGATCGCAACCAGCACATACAACGCCAGCGAAAATGCAGTATTGAAAAAAGCGAGCAGGATCGCCAGTGCATAGCATGCTAACGAGATCCTCTCCTTTACCTTGTCTTCAAGCGCTCGGGCGAGCAGGGAGTCCTCGCCATGCAGATCGATCATCGTGCGCGTGAGGATGTAATAGGCAAGCCCCGACATCCAGAGTACTGCGCCATAGAGGGCAACCGGTAGCTTTGCAAATTCATTCTCGCCCATCCAGCCGGTCACAAAGGGCACGAGAGACAGCCAGAACAGCAAATGCAGGTTTGCCCATAAAATGCCCCCGTTGACCTGCCTGGCTGCCTGCCACAGGTGGTGATGGTTGTTCCAGTATATGCCCAGGAAGATGAAGCTTAAGACGTAGCTGAAGAAGACAGGCGCGAGATCCCGCAAGGCGGACCAATCCGTAGATTCCGGAACCCGCAGTTCCAGAACCATGATTGTGATCAGGATGGCGATCACACCGTCGCTGAAGGCTTCGAGACGTCCTTTGCTCATGCCGGCAAGCATAACCGACAAGTTCCATCTTGTGCAAGGTCCGGCGGAAAAGGATCGTTGCATGCTCGGCAGGATGTGTGAATGAGTTGACCCGAGGAACGTCGGGTGATCTGGCCTGTAAAGTAATGTAACCAATTGCTATATTGACATCCTGTAACCGCTCATTAAAATGAGAGCAGACGAGAGGTCTTTTCCCAAAATCATTCAGCAAGCTACGAGGAGGCATAACTATGACAACGCGGAGACTGGCGTTTGGGCAGCTATTACTTTCTTGTCTGAGTATTGTTACGTTGTTGATGGGGGTCATCGCACCTACACCTGCATTCGCCTCACACACATCGTCACCTGCTTCGGTGAACCTGGTCGGGAGCCTGGAGAGTGAGGCAACCGGGGGGCGTCTGCGGCGACTGGGATCCGGGTTGTACAGGCTCAAGATTCACTGCCCAGGGAAACGATGTGTTTCTCTT
>DAITPI010000112.1:0-10742 GCA_036833655.1 Anaerolineales bacterium
AGCAGCGCGAGCCTATGGGGTGCCGATTATCGCCGATGGAGGCATTCGCCAGCCAGGCGACCTGGCGAAGGCTATTGCGGCCGGCGCCCAGACGGCGATGGTTGGCAGCCTTCTGGCAGGCACAGATGAAAGCCCGGGGTTGATCATGACGCGCCGTGGACATCGCTACAAAGCCTCGCGCGGTATGGCATCGCTGGAGGCGAACATCGAGCGTAACAAGCGCGAGGGAAATGACCTCACGCACGAAGAGATCGAGGACTACGTCGCTGAGGGCGTGGAAGCGGCTGTCCCCTATCGTGGCAAAGCGCGAGAAGTCCTGACGCAGCTGGTTGGAGGCCTACAGTCCGGGATGAGCTATAGCGGCGCGCATACGATCGAGGAATTTCAGCAACGAGCGATCTTTATGCGGATGACCGGTGCAGGGTTGAAGGAGTCGGGCCCGCATGATGTGGAAGTTCTAACATAGCCCCACCCCCATCCCTTCCCCGACGAGCGGGGAGGGGTGCTGAGACTCCATGATGAATAACGACTTCCCACGCATACACGTCCCGGCGGAAACTCGTTGCAAGATGAACGAGATTGCGCGACAATTTCGAAAAGAGCCCACCGACGGCGAAAAGATCCTATGGAACGTTCTACGCGGCAGAAAATTGGATGGGATCAAGTTTAGAGGTCAACAGCCCATTGGATATTTTGTCGTGGACTTTTACAGCTCTTCTCATCGACTTGTTATAGACGTAGATGGTCCGATCCATGACCTCCAAAGAGAAGCGGACGCAGCAAGGCAGGAAATTCTGAAAGGACTAGGACCTGTGGCGCTTCGAATCAATACAGATGTGATCGAGACGAATCCACAGCTTGCACTTAATTTGATCGGCAGAGCAGTGCATCACATCGAAAACAGTCAATCACAAAATACTCCCTCCCCCCTGGTGGGAGATGGCGAGGGTGGGAGCTGATGTCTGTCTATCTCCACGATATTCCCCTTCCCGAAGCACAGGGGCGGCTCGAGAAGGCATTGCAGGAGGCAGGTCTCTGGCGCGTGCTCGGGGTAGAGACCATCCCCCTGGATGAAGACGCGCTGGGACGGGTGACCGGCGAGCCGATCTGGGCGAAAATCTCCTCGCCGCATTACCATGCCTCCGCTATGGACGGATTTGCCGTCCGGGCGGCGACGACCAATGCTGCGTTGCCCTCCCGACCGGTCACGCTCGAGATTGGCGCCGGGGCTGCATACGTAGATACGGGCGATCCCTTGCCGGGCTGGGCAAACGCGGTGATCCCGATCGAAAATGTGGAATCTCTGGACGAACTGGGGAACATCACCCCCGAGATCCGCGAGCCCGCTTCGATTCGAATCCGCGCTTCGGTGGCGCCATGGAGCCACGTCCGGCCGCTGGGGGAGGATATTGTCGCCACGCAGCTCGTGCTGCCGGCGGGTCACGTTCTGCGAGCGGTGGACCTCGGCGCGATCGCTGCGGCAGGCCATCAGGACATTCCCGTCGCGCGAAAACCCAGAGTTGCGGTGCAGCCAACAGGGACGGAGCTGGTGCCGATCGGCAGCCCGCTCAAACCGGGCGATATTCTGGAATACAACTCGCTGGTGCTGGCGTCCCAGATCAAAGCCATGGGGGGCGAGCCACACCGTTATCCCATCGTCAAGGATGATTTTGAGCTGATCTGCCAGCGCGTGCTGGAAACTGCGCAGAAACATGATCTGATCCTGCTGAATGCCGGCTCCTCGGCGGGCGCCGAGGATTTTTCGGCAAAGGTCGTGCAGAGGCTGGGCGAGCTACTGGTTCATGGCGTGGCGGTGAGGCCGGGGCATCCGGTCATCCTTGGTCTGATCGAGCGGAGATCAGCAATTGAAAATCGTGAGTCTGGCAAGGAACTGGAGTCATCAGGCGCTTCGACTGTGCTCCGCTCCGCTCAGCGCGATATGGTGCCGATCATCGGTGTTCCCGGCTACCCGGTCTCTGCGGCGCTGACCGTGGATATTTTTGCCGAGCCGCTGCTTGCCCGGTGGCTGGGGCGCAGGTCCAGTGAGCCGCAAATCGAAACGGCAACACTGACGCGCAAGCTCGTCTCTCCGTCGGGCGATGATGATTTCGTGAGGGTCGCCGTGGGCAGGGTCGGCGACAAGCTGCTCGCCGCGCCGCTCGCGCGGGGAGCAGGCGTGATCACCTCCCTGGTGCAGGCGGATGGTCTGGCGCTGATCCCGCGCGGGGTGCAAGGGGTGGAGGCAGGGCAGCCAGTCCGGGTGCGGCTGTACCGCAACCGGGCGGAACTCGACCGGACGATCTTCTGTATTGGCTCGCATGACCTCACGCTGGATCTCCTGGCGCAGTTCCTGGCAGAGCACGACCGCCGATTTACTTCGGCGAATGTGGGCTCACAGGGCGGGTTGATCGCGCTGCGGCGCGGGGAAGCCCATCTTGCGGGCTCGCATCTGCTGAACCCGGAGACCGGCGAGTACAACATCTCGTATATCCGGCAATATCTGCCCGGTATCCCTGTCAAAGTGGTCGCGCTGGTGGGGCGGGACCAGGGTCTGATCGTGAAGAAGGGAAATCCCTGGGATATCCGGCGTCTCGAAGACCTGACCCGGCCCGAGATCCAGTTCGTGAACCGGCAGCGCGGCGCGGGTACACGCGTCCTCCTCGACTACCAATTGAGCTTACTGGGGCTGGCATCGGAGCGCATTGCGGGCTATGACCAAGAAGAGTATACTCATCTTGGAGTTGCAGCTGCCATCGCATCCGGTCGAGCGGTTTGCGGCCTGGGGATTGCCGCCGCAGCGCAGGCGTTGGACTTAGAATTTATTCCATTATTTCAAGAGAGGTATGACCTGGTGATCCCCAAGCAGTTTGCAGAGGGCGTATTGCTTGCGCCTCTGCATGAAGTTCTGGCGGATCGACGCTTTCGGGAGGCAGTTTCGCAGTTGACAGGATACGATGTGTCTGTCATGGGTTCGATCGTTCTGGAGGAGTAGATGGCCGAGGCACTGATCATCGATGACAACCGCACAACCGCAGATGCCCTGGGTCAGATGTTGAACGTGCTGGGATTCAAGACGCGCCTGGCGTATAGCTCCGGCGCCGCCCTATCCATCCTGGGGAGTGGGCTTACGCCGCAGTTCATCTGTCTGGATATCAATATGCCCGGCGCAGACGGCATCGAAATTCTGGCTTACCTGCGCCGGGAGCCGCGACTCATGCCTGTCCCCGTCTTTGTCATCACCTCTGATGACCAGCCCGAGACCCGCCGGAAAGTGATGAAGCTGGGCGCCAATGTGCTGATTCTCAAGCCGGCGACGATCGATGAGCTTGAGACCGCCCTGAAGAAAGTCAGACTATTGAAATAGGTCTTTCCACATATACAAATGACCGCCACACGCCGTGGCGGTTATTTATGATAGCGAAGCACTCAAATTGAAAAGGTGGAGCGCATGAAAAGATTGATATTTGCGATGCTGTTCGGAGCAGCCTTGCTCGTCGCCTGTAGTGGTGGAGGTGCCCCGTCCGCCCCGCAGGACAACGCCACCCTGGCTCCAGTCCCTGCCGAGTACGCGGGGCTGACAAATCCCCTCGGACCCGACGCCGCTGACCAGGGCGCGGAGCTCTTTCGCACCAACTGCGAGATGTGCCACGGACCTCAGGGGCACGGCGACGGACCGGCGGGGCAGTCCCTGGAGCCCCGTCCGCGCAACCTGGCGCAGATCCAGAGCCAGGCGGGCGACGATTTTCTGTTCTGGCGGATCCACGATGGCAAGCCCGGCACGTCCATGGTTGCCTGGAAGGGTATCCTGACCGATGAGCAGATCTGGCAGGTGGTTTCATTCATCCGAACCTTAAAATAGGAGTAGAGTTTCACCGCCGCCAGGTGCCCCGGCTGCTTGGCTGTTTGTTTCACGATATAATACAGCCCGACAAGGAGACCAACTCATGCCGCTGCCCGCCGGGATTCCCGCGCCTGATTTCGAGCTACTTGACGATACCGATACTCTGCGGAAACTTTCCGATTTTCGTGGCAAAAACGTCGTTCTATATTTCTACCCGAAAGATGATACACCGGGTTGTACGAAAGAAGCCTGTAACTTCCGGGATGATTACTCTGCGTACCAACAGGCGGGCGTTGTCGTTCTTGGCATCAGTCCCGACGATGTGAAATCACATGTAAAGTTCAAGAAGAAATTTCAGTTGCCTTTTCCGCTGCTGGCAGACGAGGGGCACAAAGTTTGCGCTCTCTATGAAGCGTGGGGACCCAAAAAGTTCATGGGCAGGGAATATGAAGGGGTCTTGCGTACCACGTTCCTGATCGATGAAGCCGGCGTGATCATAAAAGTGTTCGAGAACGTGCGCCCGGCGGAGCACAGTGTGGAAGTACTTTCTGCACTGGGCGTTCCTCAATAAACTTGGTAATCGCCCGTGCTCAAAACGGATTTTCATCCCAATTAATTCGTGACAAATATAAGAAAGTTTGGTAAATTTAGACGGTTTTTGGACTAGCGAAGCACGCTGTTTAGCCAGCGTGTGGACCGGGGCGGACCCTGTTCGATTATCTTGAGGAGAGAGATCGTATGCAACGACATTTCGTCATTGTGGGAATTTTGGTCATACTTATGGCCGTTCTCACGTATATCGGCCTGGATTCCGCCGGACTTATGCCGGTGGAGGCAAGCGCACAGGCAACCGACATCGACTGGATGTGGAACCTCGAGGTGGTCGCCATATCCTTTCTGTTTTCTCTCATCTTCGTGCCGCTGGTTTACAGCCTGATCGTGTTCCGCCGAAAAAAAGGGGACACTACCGATGCCGAGCACATGGAGGGCAATACCAGGCTGGAAATCACGTGGACGATCATCCCTTTGTTCGTCGTTCTGGCATATGCGTATCTTGGGGCGGTGAATCTGGCAGAAACGCGCCGCGTGGACCCGGAAGCCATGGTCGTCAAGGTGACGGGTCTGCAGTGGTCGTGGACGTTCGAATATCCCTCGGTTAATGGGCTCGCGATCGTATCCGATGAGCTGCATGTGCCCGTGGGGAAGCAGATCCTTTTGCGGATGACATCCAACGATGTGATCCATTCGTTCTGGGTGCCGGAATTTCGCGTAAAGCAGGACCTTGTGCCTGGACGAATTACCGAATTGCGCATCACGCCGACGCTCGAGGGCAACTATAAGGTGCGTTGCGCCGAGCTTTGCGGCACATCGCATGCTTACATGGAAAAACCGGTCATTGTCTCTTCGCAAGCGGATTACGATGCCTGGATTGCCGGGCAAGCGGAGATCGCCAAGGAAGCCTCACAGACCCCTGAAGGGCGCGGGCAGGCTCTTGTGGCGGCGAACGGTTGTGCGGCGTGTCACTCCATCAATGGGGCAGCAGGGATTGGTCCCACATGGTTCGGCTTGTATGAGCATGAAGTGGAACTGACCGACGGAAGCACCGTGGTTGCCGACGATGCCTATATCCATGAGTCCATTAAGGCGCCTCAGGCAAAGATCGTGCGCGGCTTTGAAAACCAGCTGATGCCGAACTATGGTTTCACCGATGAACAAATCGACGACATCGTTGCCTATATCAAGACGCTGAGATAATTTGCAGAGGTAAATCATGAGAAATATCAGTCCCGTTTGGAAAGGGTTGCTGCTGCTGGTCGTCGCGGGGGCGATCGGCTTTGGGATTGGCGTGGGCCTGGAGCTGTTGGCTGCCGGTTCCATGGTCTGGAACGGTCCCGTTGCCGGGGCGTTTGCGCTGCTGTTTGGCTTTACAGCGTTCTTCTTTGGTGTCCACGGCTATCACGGCATTACCCGCGGGCTCGTCTGGCAGGTGGTGGGAACCATGCTGGGCGCGCTGTTTGTGACGGGAATCCGAGCACTCCTGGGAGCGGAATCGCAAAATCTCTGGGGGACCTATTTGTTCAGCGAGCCTGCCTGGGTGTTTGGAGCCCTGGTTGGCGTGATCTCCTTTCTCTTTGGCGTGGGCGCGGTCCATGACTGGATGCAGTGGGCACGCGGTATCGACACGCCTGAGCACCACGAGGACCCACCCGGCGGAGCGAAGTACTTTGGCGTTTCGCTCGACCACAAAGTTATTGGCATCCAGTACACGATCACGGCCCTCGCACTGATCGCGATTGGCGGTACCTTTGCTCTGATCTTCCGCACGGAGCTCGCGGCATCGCAACTGCAGTTCCTGACTACAACGTTCAGGCTCTTCAACCAGACCGGTCCGCAGTTCTACAACACGATCATGTCGCTGCACGGCATCATCATGATCATCTCGATCCTGCTGGGCATTTCAGGCATCATGAACTATGCGGTGCCGTTCCTGGTGGGTGCGCAGGACATGGCCTTCCCTCGCCTGAATGCGTTTGCGTACTGGGTGTCTGTTCCGGCTGCCGTGTTGCTGCTGATGGCGCTCGTCCTGGGTGGATTTGACACAGGCTGGACGGGCTATCCGCCCCTTTCGGCGCGTGCCCCGGTGGGCATGCAGATGTTCTTCCTGGGCGTGTTCACCGCCGGTTGGTCATCCATCCTCGGCGCGCTCAATGTGATCGCGACCGTCGTTCGGATGCGCGTCAAAGGCATGACCGCCATGCGCATGCCGATCTTTGTCTGGGCGTCGGTTGCCACTTCGATTATTGCCCTCACCGCCACGCAGCTGATCGGTCTCTCCTTCCAGCTTGTGATGTTCCAGCGCCTGTTTGGCATGGGCTTCTTCGATGCAGCCAAAGGCGGGAACCCCATCCTCTTCCAGCACCTGTTCTGGTTCTACTCACACCCGGCAGTCTATGTGTTCGTGCTGCCCGGTCTGGGCATCATTTCGGAGTTGTTGCCCGTATTCGTGCGCAAGCCGCTGTTTGGGTATCGCTGGGTCGCTATGTCGTCCCTCGGTATTGCGCTCGTGGGCTTTACGGTTTGGGCGCATCACATGTTCACGTCTGGCATGAACGAGTACCTGCGGATTCCATTCATGTACAGTACGCTGCTGGTGGCTGTGCCGACCGGGGTGAAGTTTTTCTCCTGGGTGGCGACGATCTGGGGCGGCAAGATCGAGACGCCCACGCCCATGCTGTTCGTGCTGGGGGCGATCGTCGTATTTCTGCTGGGGGGGCTGACGGGTCCGCCGAACGCAGCGATTGCACTTGACCTGCACCTCCATGATACCTACTTCATCGTGGGGCATTTCCACGACACGATCTTCGGCGGATTTGTCTTCCCATTCTTTGCGGCGCTGTACTACTGGTTCCCGAAAGCCACAGGCCGCCGCATGAACGAGTTCTGGGGTAAGGTCCATTTCTGGATGATGACCCCCTCGTTCTTTGTGTTGACCCTCGGCATGATGGTCGTCGGTCTGAAAGGAATGCGCCGCCGCATCGTGGATTACGATCCCGCTCTTGGGTTCGATACTGCTCACCTCATTATGACGATTGCCGGCTTCCTCATCGCGCTTTCCATCCTGATCTTCTTCATCAACCTCTTCTATAGCATCAAGCATGGAGAGAAAGCGGAAGGCAACGTCTGGAACTCGCGTTCTCCCGAATGGCAGGTGCCCTCGCCGATGCCGGTCCATAACTACGATGTTCCGTTCGAGGTTGTTGGTGAGCCGTACGATTATGGCCTGGCAGACTCCAAGTACGTGGAGTTTTCGCCCAACGGCGGCCGACATGTTGAAGTTCCTGCTGTGCCTGGCGCTCAGCCCCATCATTAATCGAGGCAGAAAAAGATATGGTACATATTCAAGAAAAAAAGACAATGCTGGGCCAGGGTATTTTGATCTTTGTTTACCTTGCCATATTGACGGCGCTTGAGTTTTTTATCGCGATTTCCTTCGATTCGGTCCCTTTGCTGGTGGTCGTGGCGCTGGTCAAGGCGGGCCTCGTTGTCTACTACTACATGCACGTGTACAAGCTCAATCTCGAATCCGAGGTTGATGACCAGGCCTATGACTACAAAGCGGGAACCAATCGCCTCGGGCTGTGGCTGTTCCTGATCTCGGACTCCTTTGTTTTTGGCGGCTTGATGATCATGCGCATCAACCTGCTGGGTCTCTCTCGCCCCGAGCTGAACCAGCTGCTTGGTCTGGGCGTGACTGCCGTGCTGCTCATCTCCTCGTTCTTCATGAACCGCGGCGAGACGATGATCCATAACGGCGACCGCCAGGGCTTTCTTAACAACACGGCAATTACCTTCCTACTGGGTCTCGGCTTTTTGCTGGGTGTGATCCTGGTGGAATGGCGGATTGCTATTCACGAAGGGCTGACGGCGAGTAGCGGACCGGCGGGCGCAGCCTTCTTCATGATGACAGGCATGCATGCTTTCCATGTGTTCACCGGATTGATCTTGCTTGCCATTGTCTGGCTCAACGGCCGGCGCGGTCTGTACGACGTCAAGAACTATCCGGTGGAAGCCGCTGCCGTGTACTGGCACTTTGTCGATGTGGTGTGGATTTTCTTTTACCCTGCGCTTTATTTGATCGGCACCGCCGTCAAGTAACCGACAGACAGATCCTCAACCTTCGATCGGAGTAGCTTGAATCGGGGCGGCCTGTTGCGGGTCGCCCCGATTTTCGGGTGTATGATTGCAAGTACGACTGACCGCGAACGGCGCAGTCAGTGTGGATGGATGAGAGTGTGGCAGTATTATGGATAAAAGAATACTTCTGGTGGGGTTGATGTCATTTCTGTTGATCGGGGCGGTGGCAGCGGGTGTGTACCTGTTCGGGGAACCGGCCGGTTTCCGGGGGACAACGTACGCGGAGCCCTATCCGGTCGCGCCGGATTTTGAGCTCACCCAGGGGAACGGGAACAGCTTCCGGCTGAGCGAAGCGCGTGGGAAGGTGGTCGCGCTTTTCTTCGGATATACCACCTGTCCGGATGTTTGCCCGACCACGATGGCGGAGTTGAAGCAGGCGCTCGACCAGCTGGGGAGTCAGGCGGATCAGGTCCAGGTGCTGTTCGTGACTGTGGATCCCAAACGTGACACGCCGGAACGCGTGCAGGAATACGTGAATCACTTCCGCCCGGATTTCATCGGGCTGAGTGGCACTGCGACAGAGCTGGCAGGGGTGTGGAACGATTATGGAATCTTCCGCGAAGAGGTCCAGGGCGCCTCCGCCGCCGGTTATGTGGTAGACCATACGGCGCGCATTACCTTGATCGATAAGCAGGGCAACCTGCGCGTTTCCTTTCCCTTTGATACGCCGCTGGAAGATATCGTGCACGATTTGAAGCTGCTGATCAAGGGATGAAATCGAGAGCGCGATGAATCTCAAACGTTTGCCGATTAGGAAGCTTTTGCTTTCGGCCCTGCTGGGACTGCTGAGTGGCATACTGGTCAGCGAGGTGCCGTTTCTGTTCATGCAAACGACGGCACGAGCGCCACGGGAGATCACGCTAACGATCCCCGCCGGCACAGCCGACCAGGTGGCTCGGGGCGAACAACCGCCCAGTATCCCGGAAAATATGGCGTTTGTCGTAGGCGACATCTTGGTCGTCAAGAATGAGGACTCGGCTGATCATAAGCTTGGTCCGCTCTGGATTCCCGCGAACACCTCCGCGCGGCTCTCGCTCGATCAGGAAGAGAGCCTCGCCTACGAGTGCTCATTCCAGCCGGGTAAATACTTCGGCCTCGACGTGGGCGAGCCACTGACGGCCCAGACCCGCATCTACGGCATCCTCTTTGTCGCGTTCCCGATGGCGATCCTCTTTGCCCTCTACAGTTTGATGATCGCGCCTCAGAAAAAAGCAAATGCTTCTGCTTAAGATGTTTCAGCGCAAGTGGCTGATTCCGACTCTGCTGGTCCTGGCAGGGACCGCGCTTTGCATCCGTCTGGGGATCTGGCAACTGGACCGGCTCGAGCAGCGTCGCGCCTTCAACGCACAGTACACCAACGCGCGTGCGCAGCCGCCTCTAGATCTCAACCGGGAACAACCGCAGGATATCGCCGAGATGGAGTGGCGCTCTGTGAAAGTGACCGGAGAATACGACTTTGCGGACCAGGTTGCGATCCGCAACCAGTACAACGGTAATGACTACGGCTACCATTTGCTGACCCCGCTCCAGTTTGGGAATGGGGCTGTGCTAGTGGACCGGGGCTGGATCCCGGCCGAGGGCAATGGGACCGCGGCAGACTGGCGCAATTACGACCAGCCGGGGACGGTCACAGTCTCAGGGCAGATTCGGCTCGGTCAGGCAAAACGCGGCCCTCTCGGTGTCGCGGATCCACCCACCGAAAAGGGAAGCCGGCTGGAAGTCTGGAACAACGCTGATTTGCGGCGTATTGCGGAACAGATCGATTATCCCCTCCTGCCCGTGTATATCCAGCCGGATCCGGCGCCTGATGAAACAGAGCCGCCCATTCCTCCTGCGCAGCCGGAAATCGAACTGACCGAAGGTCCTCATTTTGGATATGCTCTGCAATGGTTTACCTTTGCCGCTATTCTTTTCATCGGCTATCCCTTTTTTCTGCGGAAACAGGAATCAAGCTCGAAATGAAATACAACCTTAAATCTTCGTTTGCACGCGCGGTGCTCGTTCTTTTCTTTGTGGTGCTGGCTCTGACGGTGATGGGTCGAGTGGTGACTCTGACCGGCGCCTGGGCGTACTGCAGTGGATTTCCCTTCTGCGTGCCAAGCCATCCCCTCGGCTGGTTGAAGCAGATCCATGTTTCGCTGGTGGGTGTTGCTGCCATCTTGATGGCGTTCGTGCTGCGAAAAGCCTGGCGTGAACAACGGCATCA
>DAITPI010000113.1:0-10740 GCA_036833655.1 Anaerolineales bacterium
TCTCCTCCCGAACACGTTCATTATAAGGCATTCTCAGCATGGATTGTAGTAGGTTAATGCCCTAGGTATCTCTCTTATCAAGAATCATAACAAATGAGTCAACTTTTTAGAGGTGCGAGTTGGGCCTTTGCAACAAGTTTATCCAACTCGTAATCTAATTGGCGAAAAGCGTGTGCAAGTTGGGAGGGCAAAGGGGTAGTGGTGTCGAGGGCGGCGCTGGCGACGTTGAAAATGCGTTGTTGGAGTTTGGTCATTAAGTAGACGACCTTGCGGCCATAGGTGGTGAGGATGTAAGTATGCCTGCCAGCCACTCGAGCAATCAGACCCTTCAGCCGGAGGCGACGCAAATCATAGCTCATCTGGGCAGCGGTGTAACCTTCGGGAGCAATGCCCAGCAGGGCGGGGACGATCTGGCGCACTTCAGCGTGGCGGAAGCCATTCAAGCTGGGCGCGAAGCGGCTCAAAGCCGCAAACAAGGCCATGACACGAGGCTGGCCAAAACGCAAGCCGGGTGTGCGCTGGCCGCTCTCGGTGGAGGTAGGCTCAGACACGCGCACAAAACTTTCGCTGGAAAGCAGGCAGTCCTGGCTGAACCGTTCGGTCTCCAGCAGGCGATGGTTAATGGCGGTTCCTAATTGCCGCAGATAGATCCAATTGCGCAGGCCCTTATCCACGCCAAAGTCGTGCGGATTGTTAATCGTGGTCTCGGTGCGCAGAGCGCGGTTTTCCTTGAAATACTGCTTCACGCTGGAGTGTTTGTAGGTCACATGCACAGTGGGTTGCACGCCGCTCTGCAGCACCTGGGTGCGGAACTGACTGGGGGTATTGCGATATACGCGGCGGCCAAAGATCAGCTGCACCCGATCGGGTCGACCCAGATCCAGGTTCTCCCGGATGATCTGCTCGAAGAACTCGCGTCCCCGCACCGGTCGCGTGAACACTTGCGTGCGGCTGACTTCCATCTGCCAGATCGAGAGACGGTGAGCATAGCCCGCCTTCCGATCAGCTGCCGTCAAAGGCCAGGGCAGACGATTGACCCACTGATCGAAAAAAGCCTGCACCTGTTCAGGACCCAGCTGGTTACACAGGCCCTGCAAGCGCTCGGGTTGGTTACACTGCAAGAAGCCATTGTCCAGCGCTTCAAAAGCCAGCCGCGCCTGCTTCATTTGCTGCTTGGCCCATTCATGTCCATTCAAATAGACCTTGACCGGGTAGGGCGCATACGCTCCGATCTTGATGAAGGCCGGTCCAAATTCCCGATCCTGCAGATAGAAATAGTAGTGGCGTACAAACACCGACTGCTGCGAGAACTGAAATCGCACCACTTTGCCCTGCGTTTCCTTCCGCGCTTTCCAGCCCATCATCTTCTCCTGTGCCACACCAATAAACACCACGCCTTCCGCCTTCGTAAACTTCCGCCGATACCCCGCCGCGACTTCATCTTTGCGTTGTCCCTTCTGAAAGTGTACGATCGGAATCTTCTCCTGTTTGGCCAACCCTTCCACTTGCGCTACAAACGATTGTGTGATCTCCCCCAGCAAGGCGGGCGATGCGATCGGCTGACCGCGCTGATGTTCCAGAAAATACACCAAGCCACCTGACGACTGCATCACCGGAATGTAGCCGTTCATATATACCCGATCCACACACTCCAGGTCTAGCGACACATGCTCACGCAGAAGTTCCGGAATCGTCATCATGGCTATATCCTCCACTTTCGAGGATACGCTTTTCCTCTCATCTTGAATAGCACTTCATGGTTGCGCAACTGCTTCACTCGTCGGTTTGAGGCGAAGCTTCGTTAGTAGTACTGACAGCAATTGTTCGGGTGGCTCGCCCTTAAGCAGAAAGGCGTTGGCACCGGCTGCGAGTGCGGCTGCGCGGTATTCGTTGTACATGGACAATACAATCACAGGGACCTGTGCGCATTTTGTTCGAATGATGCGAGTTGCTTCGATCCCGTCCATCTCAGGCATGCGGGCGTCGATCAATCCCACATCGGGGTTACATTCCTCCACACAGCGGACTGCCTCGATGCCATTGACTGCTTCATACGTGTCTACCAGTTTGAATCTTGTTGCGAGCAATGCCCTCAAGCTCCGGCGCGCGTGGCCTTGATCGTCTGCGATGAGAATACGCAACTTCTTGAGCATATCGGGGCTATCGTCCTCATCTGTCCAGTCATGCATGACGGCTCTTTTGGGCTACGCCTTGCCATTTATCTTATGAAAGCCGATGGTGCGGAATATCACCCGCATCAGCGCGTGACCGACATCCGGTTTCAGAAATTGATTTGGACAAGCGCCGGGAATCACTGTGATCCCATTCTCATGGCATTCGCGCACCGCGTCTGCCGAGGCGCTGGTCGCGCTCGCGCCTAAACCGGGCTTGGTCCCCATTAAGCAGTGCATCCAGACATGCTTGATGCCGAGGTCCACGCATTGCTGCACGATTTGTTCTGTTACTTTCGGGCTGGTGAGAGTAAAGACCGCATCGGGCCTCTCAGGGATGGATTTGAGATCGGGGTAGCACGGCGCGCCATCGAAGGTGGTCATACGTGGATTCACAGCGAAGACCTCATAGCCATTCGCCTTGAATCTCTTGTAAGCTGCATTACAGCCCGTGTCGCGCTTATCTGAAACGCCCACCACGGCGATCCTTTTCTGGGCGAGGAAATCTTGTGCGAGAGTATCGAGCTTGGACATGGGAACTCCTTTCAAGCAGAGAACGTTCAGCTTTCAATAGAATAAAACAAGCCTGGACTGGTGTCATCGACAGAATGTGGCATTCTCTCCTAATAAAAAGAGACCACCAGGCAGGCGGTCTCTTCCCACATTTCTAGGATATTGTCTACTCCAAATGTAGTAGAGGAGCGTTATTGGAAGAAAAAACCGGCGATATTCAGGATCAGAACCAGAGCCAATACAACCGCCTGACCCGGGGTGAAATAGCGCGCCGTGACGCGACGCATGTAGGCACGATATGCCTCTCCAAAGAACCGCAGCATGACCGCGCGCTCCTCGAAGATTCCATTCGCGATGAACAGCACCAGGGAGAGCAGCCCAAATGCCAGGCCATAGATGGAATTCATGGCGAAGCCCAAGCCCACGTTCGCCAGGATGAACATGCCATACATGGGGTGACGAACCCGAGCAAAGTAGCTGGTATCCAGGATCCGGGTGGCAAGCTGATGCTTTGAGTCTTCGACGGTGTTCTTCAGACGTGTGGCTCGCCAGGCATGATAGGAGCCATAGATGAAAAGTCCGTAGCCAATCAGGAGGTGCATTAATTGGGCGAAACTGACCGAAACCTTTCCGATGAGAATCCGCTGGTCTACACGAGCCCATAGCTGTGGCCCTGGCAGGAGGGGAAGAAGCAGCACGGCGATGACCAGCACCACAATGAATAAGCCAGTCGAGGCAGCGATTTTCGTCGGTGTAGAACGAATGCCCGGAAAGACATAGAGTTCAGGGTCCATGATGAGCTCCTTTGCTCACAGTGTGGTGGATACAGACTCTCCCGATGTTGGGAGAGTCTGTATCCTGGCCAAATGGTTAAGTCGTCGAAGGCAGCTTCCGCCACATCTTATCTTTGATGACGATGACGACTACGATAACCAGCCAGAGCGCGAGCATCAGAAGATCGGAGAGCGGCATGAAATCCACCATCACGTTGAAGCAGGTATGCAAATAGATCATCAGGAGCAGGTTCCCCGCAGAGCGGTTATAGAACCAGGCCAGGAAGATCGCCAGAAAGATGCGATAGATTCCACTCCCGATCATTCCGCTGACCAGGTCTCCCGAATAAAATCCGTTCAGGTAAAGAGGCAGATGCCAGAGTGACCATACCAACGAGACGATCAGCGCTGCGGCAAGCGGGCTAATTCTCTTTTGAAGCGTTGGCTGCAGCATGCCACGCCAGCCCGGCTCCTCCATCCCGCCCTGCGCAAGGGCCGTCAGGACGAACGACAGCAGGAACAACGGAATGACCTCGAGAACGGGGAGTCCCCATCCGGATGGATAATCCACTTCCATGCCCAGCAGCCTCGCGAGCCCCCAGCTCGCCAGGATCATCGCCGGAAAGAATAGCACGGCGAAAACGGTCCAACCAAGGGGAAGGCGAGCTGGCAGCAGGGAAGCCATCTTCTCCCGAATGGCGGGGTGCTGTGAGAATGCACTGGAAATGACCCAGCCGCCAACCAGACTGGCGAGGAGGGCAGTCAAAACAACAGGCGCAGTGATTGTGACATCAGTGGGGAGAGACATATAGCCGGGGACATTCCCAACAAGATAGCGAATGACCATCACAGAAAAGATGGCGACAGAAGCGATGAGCATCGCGGTCATCTTTTTGGACGAGAGGTCAAGCGTCATGCCGGTACGTAGCCCGAGGGTGAGAATACAGCCCATCGCAGGCCCGTAGGCGCCAGCCAGGACCATGGTCATCACCAGCAGATCGTTCTGACCGCGGACCGGGATCGCTCCCAGCCAGAAGAGCCAGGTCCAGCCAAAGGCAATCAGAAAGTAAGTAAGGGCAGGGTGCGTTTGGGCGAAGCTCCAGCGGATTGGGCGTACGCCTGCGTGGATTTGCGTGAGTTCCATCAGATGCTCCTAAATGTCCTCTTTGAACATGTTCAACGTTGCACGATCAATTTGAGATCTCTTCCAAATTTGAGCCCCGGTAGGAACATCCCGGTCTGTTGCCAATATTTCAAATATTGTTCTCCAAACTGCTCGACCATGTAGCCTTCCTCCTTCCTGGCGAGGCGGTAATACAAGACTGCCATGATCGGCCACATGATCAGCATCGGGAGGGTAGCCCAATCCAGTAACATGCCGAGGGTAATCAGCAGGAAGCCCGTGTACTGGGGATGACGAATATAGCGGTAGATGCCACTGGTGACCAATTCACCCTTGCCCTCTTCCTTGCGCCAGTAGCGCTTGTAGACAATGCTCCATCCCAGGATCACGAGCGCAATGCCGATCAGGATCAGCACCGTGCCGATATACATGCCGGTGTGACCGATCCATTTGAAGAGAGTGTGTCCCCAGAAGATGCCTTCCGGAATATTCTTGCCGAATACCCATGCCAGGATATACATACTCATGGGAATGCCAAACATCTCGAAAGCCATGGCCACCATGAATGCCAGATACATACCGGCTGGCTTGCGCTCGCTCTTCTTGTAAAAGGGTGTGAAGAGCAGGAATACTGCGCCGAGAATGGACCAGATGATTACCAAGCCCCACTGACCGAAGTGACTCATTGTTGTTTCCATTTCTGGTTCTCCTTCAATTTCGTTACAGTTTATTCCTCATCGTTGGTGGTTCTGACTATTGGATGGAAGCCAGGAGGGCATCAACCGTTTCCAGATTCCAAAGCTCTGCGGAATCGGAGAAGACAAGCATGGCCGGTCCGCCTTTGCCCTGAAAGCCCACAGTGACCTGGCGATACGAAACGTTATCCGAATTCAGGCCTTCACTAACGACGACATTCACCTCCTGGCCTCGTACGGTCGCGGTGCGGTTTTCGATCACGGTCATATGGGTGCTGGTGTTGCTTGCGCCTGGCGCGAGCTCTTTGAGCATCTTCTCCAATTCAGAACCGTCCGCCTGATTGTCAGATTGGATCAAGAACAGGTGACTTGGACCGCTCGAGCCCTGATAGGCGGCGAGGGTATAGCCCGGCACAGAGGCGGTGAATTGCGGAACGAAGTCGGCGGGCACGTCAAAGTCGGCAATTTTCGAGGCAGCCTCCAGGACTTGCTGGGAGTCATTCGACGCCGCGACGGTGCCGCAGGCGGACAAGATCGCGAGAATAAGTGCGCAAATCGCAACGAGCGTGATCTGGGGGATTGGTTTCATTTCGGTCTCCTTCAAACGATTGGAATTGTTACTTCATGAACATAGCTGTTGTTTCAGCCTCTTGTGCATTGTTAGCATAGCAAATTGGTGGTTCGAGATCATCGTCAGAAAGTGGCGTTTGGATATCATGAAAAGAGACCACGATAAACGTGGTCTCCTGCAACATATTTATGACAAGTTGTACAACAAAAGTGGTAGGGTGCAACCCGTTCTGTACATATGTCATTCTACCGAAGGACACCGGTACGGTGTGAACGACCGGAGGGAGTGAAGAATCCCTGCGGGTTTGAGCTGCAAGGCTCAAACCCGCAGGAGACACTTCGCTGCGCTCAGCGTGACATTACTATTCAAAACGGAAGCGCCAGATGGCTAATCCGAAGAACGCCAATGCGTACACAAACAAGACTCCGGTAGGCATGAGTACTGATTGGAATCCCAGCCCGCGCATCAGAATATTTTGGAACCCATCCATTGCCCAGGCAGTTGGCATGACATGCCCAAGGGTTGCAAAGGCTTTCCCGGCGACTTCCAGGGGGAACCATGCTCCACCCAGCGCAGCAAAGATGAACATGGCGATCAGTGAGAGTGTAATGACTTGATCCTCTTTGCGCGAGATCGCACTGATCAACAACCCCAGGCTGGCAGCCCAGAGCGATAACACTACGATCATCAGTAGGATCGCGACGGGCTGGCGCAGGTAATTCACCCCGAAGACAAATTGTCCCAGTAGAACCAGGATTAGCTGTTGAGCAAAGATCACGAGGAACATAGCCAGAATATGTCCCGCAATTACCTCCGCCGGTTGAATCGGGCTGGTCAGTAGTCGCTGCAGCGTCCTGGATTTGCGCTCCAACACCAGCACCATTGCCGACGTGATCAAGCCAAAGATCGAGAACTGGACCATCATCCCGGACGAGGCTTGTGCGAAGCCACTCAGTCTCGCTTCTTTTTCACCCTGTACTGCTTCTCCGGTTGCCTTCTCGACTGTGACAGTCAGCGCTGGTTCTTCCCATGCCGCTATGGCCTGGGACATGCTGTCCTCCAAATTCACTTCTCTGTTTTGGGCCTGTGCGGCTTCTTGAGCGATGTGTGCTGCTTCCACCGCGCCCAGCAGCCGGCCCGTCACCGTTTCGAGCGCTCTGGATACGGTCTGTCCGGCTGGCTGACTCTGATCCATGGTCACTTCCAGCATGATCGGTTGATCTGCCAGGAGCTGAGCTGTATAACCTGCTGGAATGATCACGGCTGCGGCGAGGTCGCCGTCTTTCACCATCTGATCCGCTTGCTTCGCCTGTTCCTCATCGAGAACCACCGGCCGGATGACTTCCGAATTTTCCAATAATGTCACCAGGCTAGAAGCCAGATTGCCCTGATCCTGGTTGATTACGCCGACGGGCAGTCGTGGATCTACCTCCGGTTTGGAACTGGGCGATGCGCCAAAAATGAAACCGAAGAACAACGTGAAGAGTATGGGCATGACCAGGAGGAATAATCCTGATTTCCAGTCTTGCACGATCTGGAGCACGTCCTTATAAGCAAGATCAAGAATGCGCATTGCCTTCTCCTTTCTAAATGAAGCGCCTGCGGAACAACGTTAATCCGATCCCGAAAAAGATCACGCCCAGGACCAGCAGGATGACCATGGGCAGGACGCTCGCTTCTGCACCGTTGCCAGCCAGACTCAACTTGAGCGCTCGCAGCGCCCAGCCTTGTGGCATCGTCAGCGAGACCTTGTCCATGATCTCCGGTACATTGGGAATACCGTTCGTCATCAGCCCGCCCAACATCCCTGTCAGAGTCAGCACGCCTCCCAATACCGGCCCGGTCTGGCGCGTGCTTTTGATAAACGACATCAGCATGACGCCAAAGCCGGTCGCTGCCACGATCAAACCCAACACAGCCAAACCGACGGAGAGCGGTTTTCCCCAGGTGATATGAAAGATCAGCGCCGAGGCTGCAAGAAGGACAGTTGCTTGAAGGACGAGCGTGACCAGTACGCCGACGAATTTTCCAGCCAGGATCATGAGCGCAGAGGCGGGTGTTGTAAATAATCTTGCGAGTGTGCCATCCTCGTGCTCACGGATGATGGACTCCGCCCCGTTGGCGCCCATGAAGAAGACAAAGAAGACCAGCATGCCAGCCATGATCGGTCCGATCATGGCCAGACGAGATGTTGCCTGCTCTGGCTCGCCTGCTGTTGAGGTGATATGAAGCGCCGCGGCGTGGCTGGAACTTTGCAGATAAGAGGCGTATTGCGTAGATGCCCACTCCGATAGAGCGGGATCGGGCTGACCCCCGTTTTGCTCTATTGCAGTGCTCGCGACCCGCGCGGCGATTTTGGCGCCCGAGAACCCATCCATGAAGTGTTTGACGAGGTCCTTCACGATGCCGGGACCAATCGTCAGAGTAGGATCCTGGTAAAGTAACGCGGCAGCATTTTGATTGGGGGTTAACGCCGCCTGCGTAAAATTCGCCGGGATGATCAATGCCACGTCCGCCTGCCGGTGATCGACAGCGGAACGGGCGCTGGCTTCGTCTGTCGTCAGGGTGATCTCGATTACATCCACCAAATCTTTGTTCTGCAAAAACTGTGTGAGCATTTCCCCCGCCTGGAAGGCTTTGGTAGGCGGTTGATCCAGGTTCGCAATGATGACCCGCGTTCGTGTAAGAGTAAATAATCCATTGCCGCTGGCGAGTCCGCCAAAAGCAAAGTAGAGCAGTCCGGTGAGCAGGAGCGGAGCCCCGAACATCATGATCAAAGCAAAGGGACTACGGAAGACGCGTTTCAAGTCTTTGAGGGCGACATCCAGGATATTCATCTCATTTTCCTCTCTGAGCTAGTCCCGCAGTGCTTTGCCGGTCAAATGTAGGAAAACCGCTTCCAGGTTTGGCTCCTGAATATCGACAGAGGTGATCCGCGTTTGCGCGCGAGTTGCTGATTCGAACAAACGGGGGAGGATCAGGTTGCTGTCCTGCGCCAGGACCGTCAGGTGCCCGTCTTCAGCGAAAACCCGTTGGACGCCGGCTGTCGCTTGCCAATCTGCGATCACGCGTTCTGCGTCCGTGTTGATCGTCAGGTTGATGCGGTCCAGCTCTCCAACCATCTTGACCAGGTCCGTATGGGTGCCGCAAGCAATGATCTCCCCCTGATCCATGATGGCGATATGGTCAGACAGCTCCTGCGCTTCTTCCATATAGTGCGTGGTGTAAAGAACCGTCATGCCCTGCCGAAGGTTCAGTTCTTTGATGTTATCCAGGATATGCCGCCGGCTTTGCGGATCAATGCCCACCGTTGGCTCATCCATGATAATGACGGCGGGCTTATGCATCAATGCAGCCCCAATGTTCACTCTACGCTTCATACCGCCGGAGAACCTGTCCACCTTATCTTTCTGTCTGTCGGTGAGGCCGATAATTTCCAATACTTCGTCCACACGTTTCGAGAGAGCATTGCCGCGTAAACCATACATCTTGCCCCAAAAGTTGAGATTTTCGCGGGCAGATAGATCGCCGTACAGAGCAATATCCTGCGGGACGACGCCGATCGCTCTCTTCACTGCCTGGGGCTCCCGGATCACAGAGTGCCCCATCACACAGGCATCCCCGCCAGAGGGTTTCAACAAACAGGAAAGCATGGCAATGGTTGTAGATTTTCCTGCTCCGTTGGGACCCAAAAGGCTGAAAATCTCTCCTTGTTGAACCTCCAAATCGACCTTTCGAACGGCTACAAACTCGCCAAAGCATTTCTGCAAATTTTGGACTTGAATGGCTTTTTGCATCATGATTTCCTCCGGATGGGCACGATGACCTTACTTGTGTTGCAAAGCGTCAAAAATATATTACATCACGTTATCAAAAAAATCCCCTGCTAATAAGACAGTTGATACTGTCCGTTTGGACAGGGTATTCTCTAGGAGTCACAGCGGCTGTTTCGGGCTGGCAGCTGCTGTTTCCACGTGGGGCTGAATCGGATGATTTCCATCACGCTCCACGGTTTGCCGGAAGATTTGGTACATGGCGAGAAAAAACTTGCCAAACTCTCGAAGGAGGCGAAACAACGGCAGTTTCCCTTTTGCCGGGTCCAGGTGTTGGAACTGCATCTCGGTGTAGTGCACACCGGCGCGTCCGGCGAGAGTGGAGCGAAGTCGTCTTGACTCTCCAACCGGGATCACCTGATCACCGCTGTCGTGCAAGAGGACGATCAATGGGGCGTGAATGTCTCTCAGGTAATGCATTGGAGAAAGTCTGGTGAGGCGTTCTTGCATCGTCGAAGGCAAGCTGTGTAGCGCTGCCTCCGCGGCGTCGGTATCTCTTGCGGTGAGCAGGGAATAGATTGCTTGTCCATCGGTGGAGAGGTCACGACTGTCAAGCTGTCCACCCTCGTTTGCGAATGCCCGCCGGAGCCGTTCTGCTTCCCCTGTTTCCAACGGTGCAGTCACGGAATGGACGAAGACCTTGCGAGTAAGCTGATCCACCTGCCACGGCTCACTCACATTACCGAAAGAGCGCGTTGAGCTAGCGATGTCCCTCGCGAACGTCCATAAGGAAGAATAAGGAGCATAGGCACCCAGGAAGGCAACGCGATCCCGTATGAGAGGACTGGCGGCCCCCATCAGCGCAAACGAGCCTCCTACACATGTACCGAACATGCCGCTTCTGGCGGGATCAACGTAGGGTTGCTGAATGAGCCAGCCATATGCTAAAGCGATGTTCTGGATGTCCTCTGGATCGAGCCGGAAGTCCCGCATGGCGGGCGACCAGTAGAGCAGCGCCGCGAAACCTGCGCGCGCCAGTGCTTTCCCCAGGACAGGAACTTGCGGATGATCCACGCCGAAAGGAACGACACCGAGGCATACCACGATCCCTGGATGTGGAT
>DAITPI010000114.1:0-10692 GCA_036833655.1 Anaerolineales bacterium
CTGTTCCTGCATGGCATGCGTGATCGTCTGTCGCTGCCGGTTCTGCTGGTCGAGCTGCATCGCAAGCTGACCGGCGCGCCAGAGATCCTTTGTGGTCAGTAGCTCGAACGACGCCAGAGCCGATTCCAGCCTGCCCGAGGCATTCAAGCGCGGTCCGAGCATAAAGCCGATGTTGCTTGCCGTGCACTTGTCGATCTTGAGGTCTGACACCCCGGCCAGAGAAAACAGTCCCTGGCGCTTCGTTTCCCGGATTTGCCGGAGCCCCTTGCGGACAAGCACGCGGTTTTCCCCGACGAGCGGCGCCAGGTCGGCAACCGTCCCGAGCGCTACCAGATCGAGCAGGTCACTGAGCTGAAAGCCATTCGTCAGCGGTCGTACGTTGACCAATGCCTCGATGATCTTGTAGGCGATGCCCACGCCTGCCAGGTCTTTATCGGGGTAGGGGTCGCCGTGTTGTTTTGGATTGATGACCGCAAACGCGGGAGGCAGGTTTTCCACGTCGGGATGGTGGTGGTCGCTGATAATGAGGTCCAGGCCCAGGCTGCGCGCGTGCAGCGCTTCGTCAGGCGAGCGGATGCCACAATCCACCGTGATGACCAGCTTGACACCCTGCGCTTTGAGCGTATCCAGCGCATCCTTGTTGAGACCGTAGCCCTCGTCGAAGCGGTTCGGGATGTAGCCGCGTACGTTCGCGCCCAGCTCTTCGAGCGCCTGCACCAGCAGCGCCGTGGCGGTGACGCCATCCACATCGTAGTCGCCGTAGATTGCAATTGGCTCGTTGTGCTGCAGCGCAAAACAGATCCGATCCACGGTCGTTTGCATGCCGATGAGCTGGAAGGGATCGGAATTTGCACTCGGTTGGGCTTTTAGGAAGGCGCGTGCCTCGGCGTCCGTTGCCAGGCCGCGGTTGAACACGATCTGTTTCAGAATAGTGGGAAAGGTGGCGAGTGCCTGGTCAGCCTGTAAAGTAATGGGCGGGGCAATTACCCAGCGCTTGGTATGCGTCATATCACTGTTCCATCGTTCCGATACGTTAAGTTTCAAGCGTGCGAGTCCGGATCACAGTATAAACGGATACCGGAAATGCGGGCAAGTGTATAATCATTACAGAGAGGCAACAATGTACATCCTGCGACCTGACGAAAAGACTGTCCCCGTTATGTTGTATGCGCATACGAGCCTGATACGTGGTGAAGCAGTGGTAAAGCAGAATATTCCGCGGGTCAACATCTGGCTGCGGACCGATGGCGCCCCGCGCTATATGCACATCCTCAAGCCTCAGGTGCTCGTCTTCGGGGGCAGCCCGGCCAAGGCATTATCGTATGCCGAGATGTATTTCCCCACCTCGGAAGCCATCGCGTTTCACCCGCTGCCGCCTCTTGAGGAGCCCCTGGACTACGATCCCAGCGAGGCGGACCGCAAAATGGAAGTGGTGGAAATGCTGGTAGGCACGTTCGTGATGCGGGGTAACATTCGCATCTCCACCCACATGGAAGTGGCGACCACGCTGGAGTCGGCGCGCGTTTCCTGGCTGTCGGTCTATGACGTGTGGATCAGCAATCCGTATCTGCCGCAAATGCCCGCTCTTCAGGTGCCCATGGTGCTCGTGAACCCCGCTCATGTGGCGTTCGGGGTGACTTGAGTTTCATCCACGGGTTTCAGGAATCGGAGAACGAACAGCATGAACAGCCGGAGAATGTTCAGCGCGCTGTTCTAATGTGCAGATCACAATGCGGGCAAAGGACATCCTCCCTATGGAACTTTCTCTCACCACTCCAGCACTCTTATTCCCAGCCATCTCGTTGTTGATGCTGGCGTACACCAATCGCTTCCTGACCATTGCGACCATCATCCGCAATTTGCACGACCGCTACAGAAACGAAGCCAGCGAGAATTTGCTGGGGCAAATCGCCAATCTGCGATATCGCACCTATCTGATTCGCAACATGCAGATCTTCGGCGTGCTGAGCCTGTTGTTCTGCGTCATCAGCATGTTCGTCCTGTTTGCGGGCTGGGTGACCGCCGGGCAGTGGAGCTTCGCCATCGCCCTCGTGCTGATGATGGTCTCCATGCTGATCTCGCTGCGCGAGCTGCAGATCTCGGTCGGCGCACTGGACCTGTTGCTGATGGAGCTCGAAAAGGAAGAGAAAAAGAAATAAGGTTCAGGCAGTCCCCGTGCGCGGCGCGAAACCGAATATTGACTCTGCCCAGGCATTCCCCCGCGGGAAAAATGTGTTCTGGACCCGGTCGCGCGTGATCCACAGCATGGCGAGCAGAATGAGTACCCCAACCAGCCGTCCGTAGGACCAGGGGAAATAATCGAAGGTGGGGGTCAGGAAGACCAGCAGATAGACGAGCCCGTACCAGATCCATTCCGCGGGGGAGGCCAGTTTTTTGAGGAGCAGCAGGAACGGCAGCGTCAGGAAGAGGGCGTGATGTTCCCAGACCAGGGGCGATAAGAGAGTCATGCCGACGAACAAAGGGACGATGGCCTCGAAGATGTCGCCTCGTTTCCCCTCACTCGAGTGAAATCCCCGTGAGCGCATGCAAAGAAAGATGGTGGCAACGGCAACGAGTCCTTTTGCGACAAGGACCAGGAGCCGGACGACTCCATGGCTGGCGCGCACGTATGAGAGCGTGATGCCGATCGCCGAATCGAACGAGCTGTCATGCAGGCTCAGGGCATGCGGGGCGCTGATGAACAGGAAGTTGTTGACGAAATCATAGTAAGGACCGATGCCATAAAGTGCGACCGGGAAAAGGGCGACCAGAGCAAGGCTGAGGACGAACCAGAGCAGCCACTTCCAGTCTAGCTGGAGCAGAAACGCCAGGACGAGCACCGCCGGAGAAGCCTTAAGATGGATCGCCAGCGACAGCATCAGTGCCGAAAGAAATGGCTTGTTCCTGTAAAGGAGCAGGCTGAGCAGGATGCAATTCATTACATGGAAGTTCACCTGCACGTACATGAAGGTCCGCAGGACCGGCATGTTGAGCAGAATGAACATCGTGGAGGTCAGGGCGGCTGCCCGGGGAGCGAACTGGTACAGCTCCAGGGTGCGGTGGAGCAGAAAGTAAAAAAGCAACAGCGATAGAACGTTGGCGGTCCAGGCGACCAACAAAATGCCGTTCTCCCCCAGGGGTGTCAGCAATGAGAGCAAGGTAGCCCAGAGCGGCGGATAGAAATACGAATCCGGCAATGGCTTGCCCCTAACGAGGGCAAAGGCAGCCTGGGTGTAGTAATCGATATCCCCGTAGCGGACGCGCTCGCGTAAAATATTGAGGTAGAGAAAGGCGATCAGGAAAAAGCCGGCCCAGGTCAGGCTGTTCGTTGTTGTGAGCCTCCCCGTAAAGATCAGCCAGAGCAGAAATCCCGCCAGCAACCAGGTCAATGCCACAGATGCCAGCGTAATGGGGATGTGGGTATAGGCGCCCTGCTGCATAAACGCCTGGAAACCATCAAAGCCGTGCCGGATGTAGATCCAGGCAAATTCCAGCAGGATGAGTGCTGTGATGATGCCCCAGCCGATCAGGGCATTCCGTATGGCTCTCCACATTGCGTGACCTCCGTCCCGTAACTGCTGGCGAAACCTTCTTGTCAGAGACTGGATTTGTCCAGTATATACGAGGCGCTTGCCGGAGAAAAGGTCGAAAACGACATTGCTGGCCCGGCACAGGGATCGAACCCTGCAGGCAGAATAATATCAGACGAGGATATAATATTTTTATTCCATCAGCGCACAAAGCACCCGGAGGAGCGTCACCATCGTGTCTTCGATAAGCCAAAATCCGATCGTGTTTATTGGTACCTATATCGAGCATGAGGGCAGCCAGAGCAAGGGAATTCACGTCTATCGACTGGATCTCTCCAGCGGCGCGCTGTCCTTCCAGCAGGAAGCCGTCGGGATTCTGAATCCATCTTACCTGGCAATTCACCCGAATCGATCGTTTCTGTATGCCGTGAATGAGGTGGACGATTTTGGTGGACAGGAGGGCGGAGGCGTGAGTGCCTTCACGATTGACGCGGATTCCGGCGCGTTGCAGCTGTTGAATGCACAATCTTCCCGCGGCAATGCGCCATGTTATATCAGTATCGAGCGGACCGGCCGCTTCGCACTGGTCGGTAACTATGGCAGTGGCAATGCCGCGATCCTGCCTCTCCGGGCAGATGGACAGTTGGGTCCGGCGACCGACGTTGTCCAACACTCGGGCTCGAGCGTCGATCCCGAGCGCCAGACGGCGCCGTTCGTCCATTCGATCCTGCCCGACCCGACCAATCGATTCGCGGTCGTCGCCGACCTGGGCACGGACCGGCTCATAATCTACGCTATGGACCTGGAAAATGGAAAGCTGAACAGGCATGCGGAGGTCAGGGTCAAGCCAGGCTCCGGCCCGCGCCATACTATCTTCCACCCGAACGGGCAGTATCTGTACCTGATCAATGAGCTGAACTCGACCCTCGTGGTTTATCGCTATGATAGCAGGGCGGGCGCCCTGGAAGAAGTACAGACGGTCTCGACTCTGCCGCCGGGCTTTGAGGGGAAGAATCTGTGCGCGCACCTGCATATCTATGGAAGATATTTATATGCATCCAATCGTAAGCACGATAGTATCGCCTGGTATGCGATCGATGAGGATACGGGATGCCTGACTTATGAAGACGAGATTCCATCCGGAGGCAAAGAACCGCGCAATTTCGCCATTGATCCCACCGGCAGCTTCCTCCTGGCGGCGCATGAGCGATCGGACAATGTCGTTGTTTTCCGGATCGATGCAGCGACTGGCAGGTTGATCAAGACGGGACTTGAGGCGAAGATTTCTTGCCCCGTCTGTGTGAAATTCCTGGATTGACGATGAATTATGGCAGAGCCAATGGGATCGAAGAACCGGTTCTCTGGGGAAGTTCTTGCTGCCATTGAAAAGGCGAAGATCCTGGGCATACGCGCGGGGAGCCAGTCAACGCACCGGGTAATTGGCATCTGGGTGGTTGTCGTGGAAGGCCGTGTCTTCGTCCGGTCCTGGAGTCTCAAACCGCGCAGCTGGTGGCGCGCGTTTCTCGAGGATCCCTATGGCAGCATGTTCGTAGGGGAGAAGGAGATCGCGGTCCGGGCAATACGTACCCGGAGCGAGCGCCTGAAAGATCTGGTGAGCGCGGCGTATAAGGCAAAATACGACACGCCAGGATCGATCCAGTACGTGAAAGATATGTCGCGCAAGAATTCACGGGATACGACCACCGAGTTAGTCCCACAATAGCGAAGGGAGCAGGAATGGCTGAATACGCCGACGATATTAAGTTGGGGTGGGAAGAGGCAGCAAGAAACCTGCAGGCAGCACACGAAGCACTCGCAGCCGGTCGATACGATGCGGCTGCCGCCCGCGCCTCCGACGCCGGGTTCCACACTGCCAGTATCCTGTTACTGGATGAAGCGATCGAGACCAGCGGACATGGGGATGTGATTACGTTGATCGATCAGCTCTTTGTGCAGCGACGTCGCCTTACGCAGGAACAGGGCGAAAAATTGCGCTGGCTCCTGCAGTTCCGAAAGGCTGAGGATGGAGGCGAATCCCAGAATCTGATCCCCGGAGAGGCGCAAAAGGCAGTAGAGTTTGCACAGAGCTTTTTTGAGGCAGCCAAGGTGATCCTGGAGGTCTAGAGCAGAATGGGGTAGTTACGCCAGCGACGACCGCAAGGATTTTCTAATGTTTAGACATGTAACAAAAAGCCGATAGTGGGGTCCTGTAATGTGTTCTTGGTTCCGAGCTGACTGAATTTTCGAATTCATGCGCCCGATTTTCTTAATCGCTCTTATGAAAAGGAGAATGCAATGAATAGGCAGAATTCAAAATGGGTGCTCCCCTCGGTAGGAGCTGTCCTGGCGCTTTGTTTTGCCTGTGTCTGTTGCAGCGCGATCGGATTGTATTTTTATGGCGATCAGATGCTGGTATGGTTCCGCGGACCAGCGGATAATCCGCCGGTGCAGCAACCGACTTCCCAGGCGCCGGTCAACAACACTTCGAGCCTGGCGGAGTGGACGATCATCGTCTATTCCGCAGCGGACGATGAAGTGCTGGAAGAGAACATGTGGTTCGACGTCAACGAGATGGAGTTGGTGGGCTCGAATCCGCAGATGAATATTGTCGTTCAGATAGACCGGTACCCAGGCGCCTTCGCCGGGGATGGGGACTGGTCCGATACGCGCCGGTATTTGATCAGGCAAGACAGTGACCTCGGGGCGATCCATTCCCCCGTGATCGAATCGGTGGGGGAGGTGGATACAGGGAATCCGCAAACTTTGATCGATTTCGTCACCTGGGCGATCCAGACCTATCCCGCGAAAAAATACGCGCTGATCATGTCCGATCATGGCGGCGGTTGGACGGGCGGTTTTTCGGATATGTCCGCCTCTTCCTATTCCGATCTGTCGATCCCGGAGATCGCCTCTTCCATCGACCAGATCCGCCAGATCGCGGGCATCGACAAGTTCGAGCTGGTCGGTTTCGATGCCTGCCTAATGGGACAGATCGAGGTCTTCGGCTCGCTGTATCCGTTTTCTAATTACATGGTTGCCTCCGAAGAAGTAATCCCCGGATACGGCTGGTCGTATGCCGCCTGGTTGACTCAGCTCGCCCAGAACCCGGCGATGGACGGGCGCGGACTCTCAGAGTCCATCGTTTCCACCTACGTTACCAACGATACCCTGCTGACAGGGGGCAGGGCTTCGCCGGATGAGGTTGCCCAGGAGGAGTCCACGACCACGCTGAGCGCCATCGAGAGCGCGCGGGTCCCGGACATGATCGGGGCGATGAACCAGTTCGTCACGGCGGTTGCCTCGATCGATCAGAGCCGGGTCGCGGAAGCACGCACATATGCACGTAGTTACTTCTCGCTCTTTGGAGAAGAGGTCTCGGCGTCGTTCATTGATCTCGGAAATTTCTCGGAGGTGCTAACCTCTCTCAGCGACGATGCGGATGTCGCGCAGACCGCCGTCCAGCTCCAGACCGCCATCCACTCGGCCGTCGTTGCAGAGAAACACGGCGTCAACATGTCTGGCTCGAACGGGGTCGCCTTCCACTTTCCCGATTCCGATTTGTATTACTACACGGAATTCAACTCGGATTTCCCGCCGTATTACAAGGAATCCTCTGCCAGATTCCTGGAACAATCGGTCTGGGATGAATTTCTTGCCTATCATTACACTGGGGCTGCATTTGAGCCGCAGGAAGGGGTTGCCATGGCTCCGGATCGTGCTGCCGAGATCGTCGCACCGGGCGCCTCGGAGATGAGCGTGGGCCCGATCCAGATCACCGACACCGAGATCAGCGGCGATGAGACGGTCACGGTTTCGACCACAGTGCAGGGAAATGTCGCTTACATCCACACGGCGCTCTACTTCTGGGATCCGACAACAGAATCGTACTGGATTGGCGATGTGTCCTATTACATTGCCGAGAACACCACCACGATTGACGGCGTCAACGTGCCGGATTATGGCGAGAGCCCGATCCAGGTGCAATACGATTGGTCTCCAACTCTCTTCACCCTCACCGACGGCGAGCACGATGCCTACGTGCTCCTCGAGCCGGCGGAGTATCTAAGCGCGGACGGCGAGACCGTGTACGCAGTCTACGGACAATATACCGATGTACAGAGCAGTACGCCGGTGGATGCCATGCTCTATTTCGATGCCGATGGCAATTTCCTGTACGCCTACGCCTTCCCGGATACCGATGACAATGGAGCCAGCACCCCGGTAGAGCTCACTCCGCAGATTGGCGACCAGTTCACTGATTACGTCCAGTACTATACCTATGACAGCAACGACAACCCGACCTACAGCTATGAGCTGAGTGAGGATGTCTTCACCTGGGGTGAGCAGGGATTTTCCTTCTATTCCAGCTACCCTGCAGACGGCCAGTATGCAGTCGGTATCATTGCCTATGACTTTGACAATAATTTTGTCGCGAATTTTGAATTTATCAATTACACGCGCTAAAGTTAGCTCGGGGTTCTAACCCGCCGATGCTAATCACGCTGGAAGCGTGACCTACGCATAATTCTGCAAAATGCCCTGTCCGGCTGACAGGGCATTTTTGGTTTCGAATAGCCACAAGTTCCTCTTGCTGCACTGAGAATGCCTCGCAACGCAGCATGACCTGTGGTCGTTAAATGCCATAGGAGGCCGATGATGAAAAAACAATTACTTTCCCCGACGATATTGCTCCTCCTGGTGGCATTATCGCTTGTCTTGGCGGCCTGCGCACCGGGCACCGATATCAAGGTGAACACCCCTGATAACACGATCGAGTTGACCATGCCGGGCCCCAACCCGCAGCTCAATGAGCCGGATGCAAACGGACGTTTGGCAGGAGTGGCGCAGGGCCTCTGGCATGGACTGATCGCCCCGGTCACGGCGATCGGCTCGTTCTTCAATCCGGCAATGCAAATGTATGAGGTCCATAACAGTGGTCAGGAATATAACCTGGGATTCCTGATCGGCGTGGCGCTGGTGTTCCTGCTTCTGGGGGTGCTGGGCGGCAGGCGACGCTAGCAGCTGGGTCTCCGCAAGGCTGTTCAATTAATCCTCCTGGGCAGTCCGCGCCGGGGAGGGTTGCCTGGATAATCAATTCCATCCAGCATCGCTCACTCACAATTCAATGTTAGCCACTTGCGGGGGAACTTTCTTCATTGCTGCGACGGTCGTCAAGGCCAATTCGATGGTTTGGAGGTAAAGATATGAAGACAGCACTTGCAATCGGCTTGTCTGTGATCATCGCTGCAGTGCTTGCGGCCTGTGGTCCCTCCAGTGTGCAGGTCACCACTCCTGATGCCACCATGCAGCTCCGCGCCCCAGGACCGAACCCCCTGGTGAACCAACCGGATGGAACCGGTCTGGTGGCGCGCGCCGGTGCTGGACTGTGGCACGGTTTGATCGCGCCGGTCACTCTGGTCCTCTCGTTCTTCAATTCCGATGTGCATATGTACGAGGTCCACAACACCGGCAGCGAATACGATCTCGGCTTTCTGCTGGGCGTGACGCTGGTCATTTCACTGCTTGTATTATTCGTGGGTCTGCGGCGATGAACGAAACTTATACAGTTGTATACACCAACCTTGGAGATGATCAGGCACATTACATGGTCCTAACAATTGGTTACAAGCAGGCGTTGCTTTGCCATCGCGCGGCTATAATGCCGTTATCTCAAGTTTTACGAGGAAAGACGGATGGAAAACAACTTCAACCTGCAGGACCGGCAAAGCTTTCGGATCAATCCACATACCTGGCTGCGCACGCTCCTGGCGATCGTGGGTGACCGGGAGAGAAAGGAAGATGCGATCCGAAAGGTCGCCCAGGCGACCGGTGTTGCTCCGCAAGAAATCGAAGGCATCCTGACCACGACCATCGGGATACTCATCAAGGAAACTCGCTCGAATTAGGGATGGCAGAAAACTGGCTCCTCTGTCGAACGGACGGGCAGCACCTCGCCGAGCTTTTGAGTCAACCGCAGGGCCGATGCCTGCGGTTTCATTTACTGGTCGCCTCATATCGAATCTCTACTCTCTCCCGGTATAATCCCCTACATGTTCCAATTCAGCATTACGGCCAGGAGTAACCGTGCGCGCACGGGAGTCTTCACAACGCCGCACGGAGAGCTGTTAACTCCCGTGTTCGCACCGGTTGGCACGCAGGCGACGGTCAAGACCCTGACCCCCGAGCATCTGAAAGAGATCGACGCCACTCTCGTGTTGAGCAACACGTATCATCTGTACTTACGCCCCGGCGACGAGCTGGTGCGGGACCTGGGCGGCCTGCACAGGTTCATGCGGTGGCCGCGCCCCATGCTGACCGATTCAGGCGGGTTCCAGGTTTTCTCCCTGGCGCAGACCCGCAAGATCGACGACGATGGTGTGACCTTCAAAAGTCACATTGACGGTTCCACGCATCGCTTCACGCCGGAGAAATCCATCGCGATCCAGGAGAACCTGGGCGCGGACATCATCATGGCGTTCGACGAGTGTTCCGACCCCAACGACCACGCCTACACCCGGATCGCCATGGAGCGGACCCACCGCTGGGCGGAGCGGTCGCTCCAGGCAAAGAGGCGACCGGACCAGGCGCTGTTCGGGATCGTGCAAGGCGGCGTGCAGCCGGATCTGCGAGCCGAGTCGGCGGCGTTTATCGCCTCGCTCGACACGCCGGGGATCGCCATTGGCGGTCTCTCGGTGGGGGAGACGAAGGAGGAGATGCATAACATGCTCGATGTGGTGACGCCGCTTCTGCCTGAGCAGAGGCCGCGCTACCTCATGGGAGTCGGCACGCCCGAGGATCTGATCAACGGCGTATGGCGCGGCATAGACATCTTCGATTGCGTCCTGCCGACGCGCCTGGCACGGCACCATTCCGCGTTCGCCCCCGAAGGACGCCTCAACCTGATGAACGCGACCTTCGCCCGCGACGAGCGCCCGATCGACGCGAGCTGTGACTGCTATACCTGTCGGACCTTCACGCGCGCCTACATTCGTCACCTGATCGTCGCCAAGGAATTGTTGGCAGGCACCTTGATCTCGATCCACAACCTGCGGGCGCTCATCCGGCTGATGGAAGAGATCCGAACGTCTATCGCCGATGGCAGCTTCGAAGCACGAGTGCCTGCGCTGCTCGCGCAGTGGCATGGCAATGCAGAACGCAAATC
>DAITPI010000115.1:0-10624 GCA_036833655.1 Anaerolineales bacterium
GACTGGCAAGCCCGATTACCTGGTCGAGCAGAATGGCAGGATCATCCCCGTCGAGGTCAAGTCGGGTCGCGCCCCCGACTCGCCGTACGATTCTCATATCTTTCAGCTGGCGTCGTACTGCCTGCTGGTGGAAAAGACCTATGGCAAACGTCCGCCCTACGGCATTATTCATTACAATAACCGCGATTTTGCCATCGATTACACCCAGGAGCTCGAAGCCTCCCTGCTGGAGCTGCTCGCCGAGATGAAACGGGACGAACATAAACGGGATGTGCCGCGCTCTCATGAGCAGGCATCGCGCTGTGCGCGTTGCGGGTTCCGGAAGGTGTGTGACCAGCGTTTGACATAGCCCTGTCTGTGGAAGAAATCCGGGGTCATCCACGTCTGTTCTCTGGCTGGCAAAAGGTATAATCGCCCCATGTCCGATGCCTTCATCCCAGAGCGACCTGTCATTGCAGCGTACCCCCGGGTGCCCGAAGCCTTCAGCGAAGCCCAGGTGATGTCCGGTTATCTAAAAGAAAAAGGCATCGAAGCGCCATACGGTTCCCTGTACGACGAGACCCTGCGGAAGCGGGTCCGGCGTGGTGAGTTCGATCTATTGATCATGGTCGGTGGCGATGGGAGTGTGCTGCGAGCCGGAAATCTGTGTGCCCCCAGCAAAACCCCCATTCTGGGCGTGAACCTCGGCAGGATCGGCTTCCTGATCCAGGTCGAGAAAGAAGAATGGCGCCAGTACTTTGACAAATTACTGAATGGCGAAGCCTGGATCGAAACCCGCATGATGCTGCACGCGGAGCACATCCGCTCGGGTGAGCTGCTGGGATCCTGGGATGCCTTGAACGAAGTGGTCGCGGGGCGCGGGCAGGTGCTGCGTCCCATTCGTTTATCGGTCTCGGTCGACGGGCGGCATCTGACCAGTTATGTTGCCGATGGTCTCATTGCTTCCACCGCGACAGGCTCCACCGCGTATGCCCTGGCAGCCGGTGGACCCATTCTCCCGCCAGAATTGCGCAATATCCTGCTGGTGCCGATTGCGCCGCACCTCTCTGTCGATCGGGCGGTGGTCTTAGCCGAAGGCTCGATCGTGAGCATGCAGATTACCGGGGAGAATGCCGTTTTGAGCATTGACGGGCAGCCCTCGATCACTTTGCTGGAAGATGACCGCATCGATATCCGGGCTGCCGACGTGACCGCTCAATTTGTCCGCTTTGGCGACCCCGGATATTTCTACCGGAATCTCACGGCGCACATGAACGAAAATTCTTTAGGATTGCCACGATGACCCAATCGACAACGCTCTACTGCTACGTCCATCCCGACCGCGAGACCTCGCTGCGCTGCAACAACTGTGACCGTCCGATCTGTGCCGCCTGCGCCGTTCGCACACCCACGGGCTATCGTTGCCGGGAATGTGTCAAAGGTCAACAAAAGGTCTTTAACACCTCGGAGTGGTACGACTATCTCTCCGGTTTTATCGTGGCTGCGCTGCTCTCTACTGTGGCAGCGTTCCTGGTCACGCTGATCGGCGGCATTGGCTTCTTCGGCTGGTTCCTGATCGCTGCCGGTGCTCCCACCGCCGGTGTTGCGATCGCCGAAGGTGTGCGCCTGGTGACGCGCCGTCGTCGCTCCCGCCCGTTGTTCCTCACGGTGGCTGCCGCCGTAGTCCTGGGCGCGCTGCCAGTCCTCCTGTTCCAGCTGGTGTTCGCGGGTAATCTCTTTGCTGTTCTGTTTCAAGTGATCTATCTTGTGATTGCCGTCCCTGTTGTATACTCTCGACTTTCTGGAATCCAATTGTTCAGATAACCCATACCCTATGCTTACAGAACTCCGTATACATAATTTTGCGATTATCGATGAGCTCGAGCTGCGTTTCGGCCCGGGCTTGATCATCCTGACCGGCGAGACCGGCGCGGGCAAGTCCATTATCCTGGATGCCGTTGTTATGTTGATCGGCGGCAAAGCGGATACGACATACGTCCGCACCGATGCAGACGCCGCCTTCGTGGAAGGCGTGTTCCAGCTCCGTGGACCGGAGAAGGAATCCGTGCATGCCATCCTGCAACGTGAAGAGCTGATGGACGATCCGGATTACGTGGTGCTGATGCGCGAGATCCGTAAGGAAGGTCGTAGCGTGGCGCGCGTTAACGGGCGCTCGGTCAATGTCTCGTTGTTGAAGGAGCTGGGCGCTCTGCTGGTGGACATCCACGGACAGGCGGAACACCTCTCCCTGCTCGATCCACGCGCTCATCTGGGTCTGCTGGACCGTTACGCAGAGGTGGCGCGCCCCCTCAGCGATTATCGTCAAACGTACCATGCGCTCCTGAACCTGCGCCGCGAGCTGAACGATCTGCGCAAAGCGCAGTCGGATGCCGAGCGCCGCGTGGACATGCTCACGTATCAGGTCGAAGAGATCGAGGCTGCGCGCCTGAAGCCAGGCGAGGACGAAGAATTGCGCAAGGAGCGCGACCGGCTGGCGAACGCCGAGTCCCTCTCGCGCAACGCCCAGGAGGCGCTGGCAGTGCTGGAGGAAGGGTCACCCGAGACTCCCGCGGCAACCGACCTGGTGGGGCAGGCGACCCAGGCGCTCACCGCTCTGGCGAAAATCGACTCGGCGCAAATCGAGCTGGCAAACCAGGCAGAGATTTTGCTCGATACCATGTCCGAGCTGATCCATAGCCTGCGGGATTATCTGGAAGAGATCGAATACAACCCGAAGCGCCTGGACGAGGTGGAAGAGCGGCTCGACCTGATCAACTCGCTGAACCGCAAATATGGTGGCAGCATCCCGGCGGTCACCGCGTATGGCGCCGAGGCGAAGAAACAGCTGGATCTGATCACCACCGCCTCGGAACGGATCGAGGAGCTCGAGTCGCAGGAAGCCAAATTGCTCGAGCAGCTTGCCAGGCAGGGCAGCCTGCTGAGCGAGAAGCGCAAGGCTGCAGCGAACAAGATGGGTAACGGCATCGAAGCAGAGCTCGACGATCTGCGCATGCAAGCCGCGAAATTTGGCGTGGACTTCCAGACCCGGCACGACCCCAACGGCGCACCCGTGGAAAATGGCACGCGTATTGCCTTCGATCAGAATGGCTTCGATAAAGTGGAATTCCTGATCGCGCCCAATCCTGGCGAGGGCCTCAAGCCGCTGGCGAAGATCGCCTCGGGTGGTGAGACCTCCCGGCTCATGCTGGGCTTGAAGAACGTGTTGGCTCGCGCCGACGAAGTGCCGTCACTCATCTTCGACGAGATCGACCAGGGCATTGGCGGGCGTGTGGGCATGACGGTGGGACAGAAGCTGTGGAATCTCTCGCGCATGCACCAGGTGTTCTGCGTGACCCATTTGCCGCAACTGGCAGCTTTTGGCGACGAGCATTACCAGGTGCAGAAGCTCGTCCAGGGCAACCGCACATTGACAAGGGTCGAGCGTCTCGATGGCGAGCCGCGCCTGCTGGAGCTCTCCCAGATGCTTGGCGAGGTGGGCGAGGGGACCCTGCGATCCGCGCATGAGCTCATGCAGGTGGCAAGGCAGATGATCAAGGAGAGATGATTTTTGTCATTGGCACACCGAGACACGGAGAATTCTCAGAAAGAGTCTCCGTGTTTTTATTTGCCCACCGCGCTGAATCTATAGAAATCTACTAATCGATCTCTAGGTAAAATCTACGTAAATCTACATTGAAATTTGTAATTTTACGCATAAAATCACAACAGTAAAGGTGAGGGCGTGGCCGTGCGCCCTTCGTGTATTTAAACCAACCCGTTGGTTGAGTAGAGCGGCGCTCTTTCGCTCGTATCGAAACCAACGAGTAATGCAAAGAGTTTGGGTAAGTTGTGGTCTCGATTGTTTGCTCTCAATCACCGGATAAACAAAGAATACTATGTTCCTCAAACGTCTCCAGCTCGGTCTGATTCATGTCGCGGTAGCAATGACTCTTGTCCCGATCAACAGCACCCTGAACCGGGTGATGATCAAAGAGCTTGCCATCTCCGCGACCGTCGTCGCCATCCTGGCTTCCCTTCCTTATTTGTTCTCCCCGATCCAGGTTGCAATCGGCTCCTACTCCGATCGCCATCCGGTCCTGGGCTACCGCCGTACGCCGTATATCGTCGCGGGGTTGCTCCTCTGCGTCCTTGGTGTGATCCTTTCGCCACAGGTCGCGTTTCTGATGGCAGAAAACTTCCCGCTCGGCCTGCTCGTGGGCGTCCTGGCGTTCGGCGCCTGGGGCATGGGATACAACCTGTCTGCGGTTTCCTATCTTTCTCTTGCTTCCGAGCTTTCCGGGGAGAACGAACGTGGCAAGACCATCGCGACGATGTGGTTCATGATGATCGCCTCGATTATCTTTACTGCCATTGGGCTCAGCCGAATGGTGGATCCATACACGCCCGAGGCACTGATCCGCGCGTTCGGCGTGGTTGCCGCCGCGGCGCTCCTGCTGGGCTTGCTGGGATTGATCCGGCTGGAGCCACGCTCGGACCGTCTGCAGGACAGGGCTGCATCTGAAGCCTACACCGTTAAAGAGATGACCTCCGCCATCACCGCCAACCCCGTGGCGCGGACGTTCTTTCTTTATCTGCTCCTGTTGCTGGCCGCGATCCTCGGGCAGGACGTCCTGCTGGAGCCGTTCGGCGCCGAAGCGTTTGGCATGACGGTCACCCAGACCACGCGGATTACATCCATCTGGGGCACCTTCGTTCTGCTGGCTATTATCGTGGCAGGCTTGCTCGAGGGACGTGTCTCAAAGCGTCTGGTGGCGCAGCTCGGTAATATCGGTGCTTTGCTGGGCTTCGTTGTGATCGTGATCAGTGGTATCTTAATCAACAAGAATGTGTTCTATACAGGTGTGACCCTGCTGGGTATCGGCACCGGTCTCTCCACGGTTGCCAATCTTTCGTTGATGTTCGATCTAACCATGCCTGGCATGGTAGGCCTCTACATTGGCGCGTGGGGATTCTCGAATGCGCTCTCACGCCTGACAGGGTCCATCCTCGGCGGCGTGGTGCGCGATTTGGTGACCCAAGCTACCGGCCAGCCGTTGAGCGGTTACCTGGTCGTGTTCAGCATCGAAGCACTGATGCTGCTCGCCGCCGCCTTGATGCTCTCTCGAATCAATGTCAAGGCATTTCGGAAGCAGGTTCAGGAACCCTCTTTTGTGGAGAAAGTGGCAATTGCAGCGGAGTGAAAATGGACGAATGGCTTTCCCTGAGTGACACAGCCAAGCTGCTGGGCGTGCATCCAAGCACAGTGCGGCTCTGGTCCGATAAAGGCGTGCTACCCACACACCGCACCTCGGGCGGGCACCGGCGCTATCGTCGCAACGAAGTGCTGTTATGGGCGAAGACCGCGCGGGAGATCCGTGTGGAGCCGGAGAATATCATGCACACGGCGATGAAGAACGTCCGGGTGCAGATCGGGGAAGCAAACCTGGAATCGGAGGGCTGGTATCAGAAACTGGATGAGAACGCCCGTCGTCAGTACCGAGAGAGCGCCCATTCCCTCTCGCAGGGTCTGATGACCTATCTGGCTTCAGAAAACGGCGATGATTTCGAGGCGCATGCCATTGGCTATGAATACGCCTCACGCGCCCGCCGTTACGGGCTCAGTGAAGTGGATGCAACCCGCGCCCTGCTCTTCTTTCGCAACGCCCTGATCGAGTCGGTCATGAAGGTCTATCGGGAGGCAAACATCCTTTCGGGAAAGGCCTGGGAGGACATGCTGCATAAGATGCACACCTTCACCGACCAGATCCTGGTCAGCCTGCTCGAGACATATCACAAGCTGGAAAGCGTAAACCATTAGAGAGCGTATGCCGGGGTCACGCCGTAGCAAGCGCTTTCAGCCGAATGCAATCACAGAAAACCTCGTGCCTGTGATCTTGCTCCTTCTCTTGATTGCTTTGTTGGCTGTCCTGGTGATCAGCCTCTTGCCTATCGCACGTTGATCTTTCCCTGCATCCCAGACCGGAGACCTTCGTGAATTATCTCCCCTACCTATCCACCATTGTCATCTTTGCCTTTACAATCTCAGTCTTGAGTCGCTACCGCCAGCGCGGGGGCATCCATCTACTCCTTTGGGCGATCGGCTTGTTCCTCTACGGGCTTGGGACCCTGTGCGAAGTGATCCTGGGACTCACGTTCAATGCTTTCGCCCTGAAGCTCTGGTACCTGACCGGTGCGATGCTGACGGCAGCCTGGCTGGGTATGGGCACGGTCCACCTGCTGATCCGCCGGGGCAATTTTGCGTGGGTCCTGACCTGGATCCTGGCTGGCGTGTCCCTCCTGGCGTTCGTACTTGTCTTGGCGGCGCCCGTTACCTCAACTGCCTTTGATGTCACGCGGCCGGTCTCGGAACAATACAGGGAAATTTTCACTCGCAATAGTCTCATCATTCTAATGACCATCCTGCTGAACATCTACGGGACTCTCACCCTGGTCGGCGGGGCAATCTATTCGGCCTATCTGTTCTGGCGCAAGAAGATCCTTGCCAACCGGATGTACGGCAATATTCTCATCGCAGCCGGCGCCCTTTCCCCGGCGATGGGGGGCACGTTCCTGCGGACCGGACTGGTAGATTTTTTGTATCTGAGCGAGCTGGTGGGCGCCGTACTCATGTTCATTGGCTTTTTTCTGGCAACCTCCGGCAAATTAGAGCCCCTCACGTAACAGATTAGAGTATTCTTATCCCCAGGGCAGGCATCCGGGCGGCTTGCCCAATATAATAAGATCATGATTCTCGACCCAATTCTTGACCTGCCTCTCTATCTTGCGACCCGCCGCAATCACGCGCTGGAACACGCCACGCTAAAGATCCTGGCGCGCAAGTATGATGATAAGACCCTGGCGGGACATTCCAACCCTGCCGGTTTCTTTCTATTTGGCGACATGACCGGCGACGATATTCTCAACGCGATCCAGGAAGCGATGACCCGTCTGCGCGCGGGGGAAACTGACTTAGCGATCCATCCCGGTTGCGGGACCAACGTTGCCACCTCCATGATCCTGCCCGCGACCTTTGCCTGGTTTCCGCTGCAGGGCACGCGTTCCAACCGCTGGCGGCTGCTGCTCCTTCCCGTCGCGCTGACGCTGGCTGTCTTTGGCTACTTCCTGAGCAAGCCCCTGGGCCCCTGGCTGCAGCGTAATATCACCACCAAAGCAGACCTCGGCGACCTGCAAGTGATGGAGATCGTCCCCGTGCGCAAAGGCGTGCACCGGGTGATGACTCGGTGAAGCCTGCATGATCAAGCCAGATTAAGGTATTCTTATTCGAAGGGCGGACAAGTGGGTGGCTTTCACGCTATAATGAAATCATGATACTTGATCTACCTTATATCCTGGAAACGCGTCGCAACCACGCGCTCGAGCATGCGACGCTGCATATGCTGGCGCGCAAGCACAAAATTAATATGGCGGGTCACTCCAACCCGACCGGCTTTTTTATCTTCGGCGAGCTCCTGACCGAAGATGTGCGCTCGGCGCTGAACGAAGCCTATACGCGGCTGCGCTCCGGCGAAAAGGAATTGGCGGTCCATCCGGGCTGCGGGACGAATCTGGTTGCAACCGCCTTCTTGCCGGGAACTCTGGCGTATCTGCCGTTTCAGGGCACTCGTTCCACCCGCGGCCGGATCCTGTTGTTGCCCATTGCACTACTGCTCGGAGTCTTTGGTTTCTTCCTGAGCAAGCCACTGGGCACCTGGATGCAGCGCTACGTGACCACGGAGGCCGACCTCGGCAAGATGCAGATCGTGGATGTGACCCTCGTCCGTAAAGGTGTCCACCGCATTATCACGAGATGATTCCATTTGCCACAACGGGCACGAAGGAACACAAAGGGTTTAGAATCTTTATCGAGAATCCTTAGTGACCTCGGTGTCCTTCGTGTTTAAAGACCATGCCCAATCTCTTCTTCCTCTACGGCAACGCCGAATTCGCCATCGCGCGCAAGCTCAAGGAATTCGTTTCAGATTTTAGCGACCCCACCAGCGCGGATATGAACACGGCCCGCCTGGACGCACGTTCCATGAGCGAGAACGACCTGAACAACGCGGTCAATGCCATGCCTTTCCTCGCCAAGCGACGGCTGGTGCTGCTCCAGAATCCCTCCGCCAAGTATAACAATCCGACCGCGCGCAAAAAATTCCTCGAGTTCATCGAGAAGACACCGGATACCACGCGTCTGGTGCTGTTTGAGTCCGTTGAGCCGAAGGAAGCGGAAAAGCACTGGCTGGTGAAGTGGGCAGCGAAAAATGAGAAGCTCGTGCAAACCAGAGCCTTTATGATGCCTCGCCTCAAAGAGATGCCCGGCTGGATCGTCAACGAGACCAAGAACCAGGGTGGGAAAATGGAAGCGCGCGCGGCGGAGATGCTCAAGGATATGGTCGGCGCCAATACGCGTCAGGCAGGGATGGAGATCGCCAAGCTGCTGGCCTATGTCAACTGGGCACGCCCGGTCACCGTGCAGGATGTCGAGGCGGTCTGTATTGTCACGTCGCAGCAGTCGGTGTTCGATTTTGTCGACGCGCTGGCGAACGGCAATGGCAAGGCGGCGCAGCATCTCTTGCATCGTTTGCTGGAGAGCGAGGAAGAATTCGCTCTGTGGGGGATGGTCATACGCCAGTTCCGCTTGCTGATCCAGGCGCGCGAGATCCTGGATAACCGCGGCACCCAGAACGACGTGGCGCGTGCACTGGGAGTGCATCCCTTCGTTGCGGAGAAGGCAGCCCAGCAGGCGTCGCGCTTCTCGATCGAGTCTCTGGAATACATTTACCGGCAGCTACTCAAAATCGACGAGGGAGCGAAGACCAGCCAGACGACCCTGGATCTGGCTCTGGATACCCTGGTAGTCGAATTAACCAGATAAGGATCTTCCTCTTCCTACCGTTTCAACGATCTTACTCGCCACCGCCCCCGGATCTACCAGCATGTGGAAATGTCCAGCGGGGATCTCTTCGGTGATCCAGCCTGCCTGCCTGGCCCGGGCTGCCGGTCGGTCATAGGCGCTGCTGAACTGGATGTAGACACAGGGCGCATCGGGCCAGCCAGCGAACACAGGGATGGGCTCCGTAAAGAAATCCAGCTTGCGCGGGCGAAGCTCCGCGACCAGTCTCCGGCGCAGCGACTCATCCGGGAGGATTTCCTCGAGCTCCTCGAAGCTCCAGGTGGGAAACTGCCCATCTCGCTCAAGCTCCTCCCGGAATTCGGCTGCCCAGGCGGGGTCTTCAGACTGCATCAGATCGAGCCGCGACGCTCCGTCGCGCGGGATACCCGCATCGATAAAGACATAGGCATGAACAGGATTGGGGATCGATTGCGCGATCGCGGGCAGCAACGGACCCGCGCCGCTGTGAGCGACCAGCGTTACTGGCAAGTCGTTCGAGAGCCGGGCAAACGCCTGCCGCACCGATTCGGCGTGCTGCTTCCAGAAAGGTTCATTTGAAGCGGGTGAATCCGTCAGCGCAGGGACCAGGGCTCTAATGTCGCCCCGGCGCATTTCCTCGGCAACCGGGGTCCAGGTCAATGCACCGACCAGCGGGCTGTGAATAAGGACGTAAGCAGGGTGGCTCTTGGTCAATTGCGTTTACGTACTTCCACACGCAGCTTTGCCTTCATGACCTGATCCTCCAGTGTCATTGTTCGCACGCCCTCGGCGAGAGGGATCATCTTGAAGCCGCTTGCCAGCAGCTTGCCGCCGACCCGCTCATCGGACAGGAAGGAACTGTATTCGAGCTGGAAGTGGGGCAGATCCTGTTTGCTCCTCGTCACACCGGGAGCCATGCGCGCCGGGCGGTCCACGAGAGCTCCCGAGTCGGCAAAGCCATCGTAAATGATGTAGGGACGTTGCTGCAGGCGCTCCTTGAGCTCAGTCAGGGTGCGCGGCATGGGCTGGTTTTCCGCCCGCTCGCTGATCTCATTGAGATGCGTGTTGATGCCGCGTGGCTTGACGAAGTAATGGAAGAACATCTTTGTATCGCCGCCCACCCGTTTGCCGGGTACCAGCTCCACATCTGTGATCAGCATTCTCACGTAAAGATCCCCGAACAGGAAACGCCGCAATGCCTGGTAAGCATCGTGATTTTCACGGATGCCGTGTTCGCCGGAGTGCGTGTTGTAGACATACGCGTAGGGATGATTTTCCAAATACGCCTCACGCTGGTCCACAATACCGTCGGTGCGCGGCAGCTGGCGTGCCACAGGATAGTAGTCGTTGTGACGCGTACCGATCAGGCAGAAAACATCTGTCTGCCCCAGGTTCAGAGCCGGCTGGGGCTGTTGGCCGCCCATGAACTGGTCCACCCACCTGGGCGAAAAGAATTGGACGTCATCGTCGCGCAGGCCGGGTAAAAAGCGTAGCAGCCCGGCCGCCGAGGCGTAACGGGCGCCTCCGTGGGGCGTAGCCATGGTCATGAAGCGTCCTACGTTCTCCGCCGCGCCGAACAGGTTGTACTGGATCGCAAATCGGGAGATCAAGCCTCCCATGGAATGACCGACCAGGGCAACCTTTTTCAAGTCCAGCCCGGCTGTCTCCGTGCCATCCGAGATACTATGACACGTGGCGCAGGCAATCTGCTCGATCTTTAACGCCAGAAGCGCAGCGTAGTAGGGGATCCCGGCAAGCTTCTCCACCTGGTAT
>DAITPI010000116.1:0-10548 GCA_036833655.1 Anaerolineales bacterium
ACGGCAAACCTGTCGAAAGGCAGGGACGCAAAGTCACAGACCTACAGGGTGCGGGCACTCGAACCCAACCCGCACCCCAGGGTGGCTGGACCGCCTCCTGCTCTCTGAAATACAAGTAGCTCATCAACCAGACTGAGTGAAAGAGAGCAATCATGAAGAATTTGTCCTCGTCAGCAAGAATCTATATTCTGGGCGTCATCCTGATCGGTCTCGGGCTGATCGCCTGGATGGCGCTGGAAGTGGATTGGACGAAACCCGGGCTGTACCTGCTGGCAGCCCTGGGTGCCGTGGCGCAAACCCTCAAGGTGGAAGGACCGAACGATAAGACCAATTACAGTATTGCCTGGTTCGTGTACGGGTTTGCGTTCCTCGCTGGCGGTCTGGCAGCTGCCCTGTTTGTCATCTTCATTGCCCACCTGGTGGAATGGATCTGGCACAAATACCCCTGGTACATTCAGAGCTTCAACATCGGCAACCATCTCTTCTCCATTTTTCTAGCTGGACTGCTCTTCGGAAGGATCAACCCTGGAACGAGAGCACTCGATCTGAGCTTCGTCACGAGATTAGCGGCAGCAAATCTGGTCTTCGTTTTCGGGAACCATTTCCTGGTCGGGCTGGTGGTGAAATTAGCCCGCGGCCAGAGCTTTGGGGAATCGGGCGTCTTCGAGCTCCTGACCCTGTCTCTCGATTTCACGGTCCTGACTCTAGGCACTGTCACTGCGCTGGCGTGGTGGTACAACCCGTTCCTGGCGGTACTGAACTTCCCGCTCCTCTACCCGCTTTATCAAGCCCTGCGAGTTCCCTCCCTGAAACGCCAGATGCAGGCAAAAACAAGCGAAGGCTGACAGAGCCAGAATGCAGGAAATGCCTGTGGAGATCATTCTTCACAGGCGTTTTTGTCCTCGTGAGATGTTTCGCAGCTCGCCGCCTGCGAGCCTCGGATCGAAGGACTTTCTCCGGGAGGCATCCGGTTACGGTCAGGTTCTTGACCATGCCGCCAGGGCTGAAGAGGATCGAATCCCGCCTGCCTGTTTGTCCCGTGGCTAATACTCGATCACTCTGGGAAGCTGTTTCGCCCCCGTTACCCACTCCTGGACCTGTTTCTGTGTCGGGGTCTTACGCACCAGGCGGTTGGATTCGTTGGCTTTGAGGATGGCGGCGTAGAGAGCTTCGGCGTTGCGATGGGCTAGTTCGGGCACTGTATCAACGCCAACATTCTCCAGCAGGCTCGCGTATTCGGGTCCCACCCCCGGCACCCGCAGCAGATCGGCACGCGCCACCCAACCAAGCACGTTGGATTCGCTGGTCCCCACCTCCCGGGCAATTGCCCGGCGCTCCTTCTGCGTCCTTGCGCGCTGCAACAGGGATTTCACCGACCGGATTCCTGCCTGCTGGAGCTTCTTCAAGGACTGGCTCCCAATCCCTTCCAGGTCGAGGAGCGTCCGAGAGTGCACGACCACCACGATCTTCGGATCCACTGGCGGAAGCACGATCTTTCCCTTGGGCTTTGGAGCTTTGGATTGATTCTCAGGGCTCATGATATCCAATCCCTTTGGCACTACACGACGAAGATGCCGATGCCGAACGCCAGTCCCAGCAAGAGGAAGGCTGTCACCTGGAACCCGAACGAGATCCGCAGGATCAAGGCGTTGTACTCGAAGATCTCGTGGTTGAACTTCCAGGTGTCTCTCCAGTTGGAGATCAGCTGCAGCTTGGTGGCACGCTCCGGTTCGTTCAGGAAACTGTCCGCCAGCTCGTACGGGTTGGGATCGATTCGATACCTGCGGACCCAGACCACGATGAATGCCAGCAGGACAGAGATGGCAAACAGGGCAACGCTCATCAACACAATCCCCTGGCTGATCAACGGGAAATGCAGAAGTGTGACCCAGGCGTTCATCAGCAGCGCAAGGATCCCCCCGGCAAAGACCAGCAGCATGTTGGCTTTGGTCTCGAGAGATGCTTTTTGTTCCTGTTGGCTGAGCAAGGCATCTTTTGTGACCGAAAAGATAAGATCGACGCTGTCGGCGCCAACGGTGGTAGCGATGGTCGCGGTGTCTTCTTCCACAAGTAGCCTTCGTTATTCATTATATAACCAGCAGCGATGGAAAATCAAGCAAGTTTGAGCATTGGCATGCCAGGAAATTGTCCGCGATCCTACTCCAACAATCTCTGGGTGATCCCTGTGGCATCCATCCGTGGCATCGAGGCGATCTTTTCAAATTGTCACGTCGCCCACAGGACGCTCCGCAGAAGATGTGACCTACCCTGGGAGGGATGACAAGTCTCTCTGAATATGCTACTTTCAGATCAGCTCCGGCGCCGGCATGTGAATCGTACTCCGAGTGCTGAGCCGTAAGTGTGGCGAAGGGAAAATCTGTTGAACAATTGAGGTCCTCGTGCTGAAGGCAGTGAAGGCTCTCGTTGGTCTATTCATGCTGTTTTTGGATTGAGACTCAGCGGATGAACAAAGCCTGGAAGGATGCCACCCGGCGGGGCGATCTGGAGAAGGTCCGCTCGTTGCTGGAGAACGGCGCGGATATCAACGCGAAGGATGAGCAGGGCCAAACGGCATTGATGAATGCCTCGCATGCGGGTCAGCTTGAGCTCGTCCGTTTGCTGGTCGAACACGGCGCCGATTTGAACACAACCGCGAAATTCAATCTCTCTGCCCTGATGTTGGCCCTGATCGCCCATCACACGGAGGTCGCCCGGATTCTGATCGAGGCGGCGGCGGATGTCAACATGCAGAGCGGTGGGGATTTCTACGGAAAGAGCGCCTCCTCGCTGGCGGAGGCGGGCGGTCATGCAGAGCTGGCTGCGCTGCTGAGACGGAGAGGGGCAAGGTAATCAGCGATCTCGTTTTCCATGCTATCATGGGGGCTCTCACGCCTAATTCTATAGAAGGAGACGTTTCCCATGGCGGATAATATTACTTATGAGATCGTCATGCAGATCGGCATATTATCGCAATCGAACTCTGGCTGGACGAAGGAGCTCAACCTGGTCAGCTGGAACAGTCGCGAGCCGAAATATGATATCCGTGACTGGTCCCCCGATCACAGCCAGCTGGGGAGAGGAGTCACATTATCGAGAGCAGAATTGCTGGCGTTGAGGGATTTATTGAATAGCTGGGAGCTATGACCCCCGCCCCCTCCTCGCCTCCCCCAAATGCCGAAGAGCACGGAATTTGGGGGAGAGGAAGTATGAGGTGGAATGAACATTCTTGCCCAAGTTCAACTGGTCCTTCCCCCATTTTGCCCCGCTGCTCTTTGCGGGGTGCAAATGGGGGAGGCTAGGTGGGGGCAGATATGCCACGCACTAAGAGAAGCAATCCCCAAATCAAACACCGAGCCATTGAGCTCCGCAAACAATCGACGCCTGCTGAGATCAAACTCTGGTCACGGATCCGGAATGATCAGCTTGGTGTAACGTTTCGGAGGCAACACGCAATTGGATACTATATCGCAGATTTTTGCTCCCCGGGAGCAAAGCTCATTATCGAATTGGACGGCAGCCAGCACCTGGAACAACAAGAGTATGATCAAGCAAGAACTGAGTATCTCCGGTCGCAAGGCTACAAAGTCCTGCGCTTCTGGAACAACGAGGTAATGAACCATATCGACAATGTGCTCCGTGCTATTGTTCTAGCAATGGCTTCCGAGTATCATTTGTGACCTGAACCATGATCGAACTACCAGGCTTTTCCCCTCGGTCAGATCCCGAGCCCCGGAGCTTCGACTTCTTCTTCGACAGGCTGGATGCCTGCCTGCGCAAAGGCAGGGGCTTCTCCCTGTTCCAGGCGGATCTCGCCTGCGTGCAGGATTTTGCTGCTGAGTGCCAGCACCGGGCGCTGAGGCCCTTCTCCATCCAGCTCTCGTCCCTGCAGGAGGGACTGGAAAACCTGCCCCGGTCGCCGTCGTTTGTGATCCTGGTCCAGGATCTCGCCTATCCTGACTTCCTGGACGGGGCGTCCCTGATCGCGGACCGGCTGGTCTTCCCCCTGTGGTTCCGGCGGATTCCGATCTGCTTCTTCTCGGCCCTGGGACGTGAGGCATACGAAACGCAGCCGGTGAAGGGCGAGGACCTCCACCGGGATTTCGCGCGTGTGATCGGCAGGCTGCTGGCGGAGCAGGTGATGACGCTGCTGGAGCGCTCGAATTATCAGCTCGCCTCGCCTGAGCTTCTGGATCCGGAGGTGCAACCGGCGCTCTTCACGCCGCTCGAAGCGACGATGCGGACGGCGCTGGAGGCGCATGCCCTCCCGTACCAGTCCCAGGTGCGCCTCGGGCGCCAGGTCGTGGACTTCCTGGTGGAAGTGCAAGACAAGAAGGTTGTCGTCGAGTGCGAGAGCAAGGCGCAGTATGAGTCAGCCAGAGATGGGTCTGAGCTGGCGGGATATCCCGTCTGCCGGTTCTCGGCGGCGGAGATCGAGTCGGATGTGGAGCGATGCGTCCGGACGATCGAGGCGGCGGTCCACTACCGGACGCTGCCCGCCTACAAAATGGACGACGATCTCGACCCCAGCCAGCAGGGAGCGGTCGCCTCGGTCAGCGGTCCGGTCCGCGTGCTGGCGCCGGCGGGCTCCGGCAAGACCAAGACCCTGGTGAACCGGATCCTGAACCTGCTCAACCAGGGCATCGCCCCCGAGCGGGTCCTGGCGCTGGCGTTCAACAAGAAAGCGCGGGACGAGATGCAGGAGCGGATCGAGCGCCGCGGCGTCGACGGCGTGGAGGTACGCACCTTCCATTCGTTCGGCTACGAGATCGTGCGAGACGGTCTCGGCTGGAGCTTTGCCTCCGGTCACCAGAAGACCGCCCGGGCGCTGATGCGGGCAGCCATCCAGGAACATACCGAGCTGCCGGCGTTGCGCAACCGCGACCCGGTGGATGCGTTCCTCGCCGGGCTGCGCCAGGCAAAGATGGAACTGCCCTCGCTGGCGACCGTCACGGTGGAATACGGGGACAAGATCTACCCGCTGGAGCCGATCTTCTACTCCTATGTGCAGAAGCAGTTGAACGCCAAGTTCCTCGACTTCGATGACATGATCTACCTGTCGGTGCGCCTGCTGCTCGAGAACCGCGAGCTGCGCCGCCGCTACCAGTCGCGCTTCGAGTTCGTGCTGGTGGACGAGTTCCAGGACCTGAACGAAGCCCAGCTGCTCCTGCTGCAGATCATCGGTTTGCCCGAGAACAACATCTTTGCGGTCGGCGACGACGACCAGATGATCTACGGCTTTCGCGGCGCGGACGTGAAGCACATCGTAGAGTTTGAGAAGAGATTCCCGGTCGCCGCCACGCACGTGCTCAACACGAACTACCGCTCGAGCCGGATGATCGTCCGGCATGCCGGTTGGCTGATCCGCAATAACCTGGACCGCGTCCCTAAAGACATCCAGCCGCGGCGAGATGCCCAGCCCGGTCGCTTCGAGGTGGCGGGTCACGCTTCCCTGCTCGAACAGGCGAAGCATGCCGCGGGATGGCTGGGGGAGCACAAGAAACAGAATAACCTGAACTGGCGCGACTACGCCGTCCTCTATCGATTCAATGCCTACCAGTTCCCGATCGCCGTCATGCTGGATGCGCTGGGCATCCCTCACTCCCCTGCCGAGACCGGTCAGCTCTTTCGGTCCGCGGTGGGACAAGACGTGTACTCGTACCTGCAGGTGATGCTCTTCCCGAAGGAAGCCAAGCCCGGGGACTTCGAGAGGGTCCTGAAGCGCCCGAATAAATTTCTCACCAACCAACTGATCGCGCAGTCGCAGGACTGGATCTCCTTCCTGCGCCTGCCGCACCTGACGACCCTGCGCGACTGGGAGCGCCAGAAGCTCGTGGACTTCATCACCCGCATCGAGCGTATCTCGCAAGCGGCGCGCCTCGGCGAGATCACGGCGGCGGGCACGCTGCAGGCGCTGAAGACAGATCTTGGCCTGGCGGAGTTCTATCACGAGCAATCGCGCCTCGCCGACGACCTCGACCAGGCAAGCGACGAAAACCTGCTTGACGTCATGATCGCCCTGGCGAGCAGCCACAAGACCCCCCTCGAGTTTTTTCAATTTCTTTGCAAAGCCATTGCGGATAAGGAGAGCGCTTCCGAAAAGAACGGCGGGAATGGAAGCCTGGAGCCGGAAGAGCCGCGGGACAACGAGGTCTACCTCAGCACGATCCACCGGGCGAAGGGCAAGGAGTTCCGCAACGTGGTCTACTTCAACCTCAGCGAGAACCCCGCCGACCCGAAGAAGGCGACGTTTGTCGAAGAGGAGCGGCGCGTAGCATATGTCGGCGCCACGCGCCCGAAAGACGACCTGTTGATCACGTTCTCGTCGACCCGGCCCTCTGACTTTCTGCGTGAGATTACTCTTAACCCGCAATACCGGGACGTGGAACAAGAGGACTTGAAGCGGGCGATCCGGTCCACGGGTCTGCGCATCGAGAGGGCAAAGGTGGTCTTGAAACAGCTCGAAGCGAAGCGACAAAGGCAGATCGCTTCCTTCCGTGAGCTGACGAAGCCTCAGTCCGGGAAACAAGCCGGGTGGCTGCAGTGGCTCCTGAATAAGATCCAGCTCTGGCGCATCGACCGGGCGCTGAAGAAGATCGACAACACCGAAGCGCAGATCAAGGCGCACCGAGAAGGAACGATCGCCGCCCTCCAGAGCGAATTGCACGCGATGGAGGAAGATGGGAAGATGAGGGATGCGGTGGACGGGAAGAAAATAGAGACAGCCACAACACAGTCGTAATCATCAACAGGAGGTGTGGAGTGCTCGAATGTCCAGTTTGCAGTGAGCTGGTCTTGGCGCCAGATAATGGGGTGGGATTTGAGTGCCCGGTATGCGGGAGTTGGATCCGCCGGCGAATCACCCTGGAGCGGGCACCCCTCCAACGACCGGCCGCCTCGCCTGCCGGCCGGAGAGCGACGCAGGCTCCCGCCCGCAATCTGCCCGCGATCAATCAAATGGATCTTCCAGCCGTGCAGGCGGAACGCCGGCAGATCGAAATCCGGCTGCGTGAGCTGGAGGCGGAAATCCAGCGAGTCTCCCGCCTGCGGCCGCAGAACCCGACAGCCGAGCAGCTCAGGCGTTACAACACGGAGCTACGCCAGTGCATCGACGAGCAGAACCTTCTACAGGATCGGGACCAACGTCTGCAGGATCGCGCCACCATCCTGGAGGCAGAGGAAGCCCGGGTACGCACGCGCCAGAGGGGATCGTCAGCTCCAGCCTTCGGCTTTATCTATGGCTTCCTGCTGGCTGCTGGCGTGATGTATGCTCTCACCCGGACGATCAACCTGAGCCTGGACCCGCGCGCCGTCGGCGTCGCTGTATTGATAGCGGTGGGTTCCGGCTTCCTCACCTTCCTGATCTCATTGTTCCTTTGAGCGGCGACTCCGTCCTGAAACAGAATGTAGGTCACGCCTGGTATGGCAGGTTTTCCGCCTGCCGATTTCTCTTCATGCAGGCGAGATCACGCAAGGATCGCGATCGCATCGGGCTTCCTCGCATTCATGATTACCCGGTTCGATTGAGATCGTGCTCCATCCCCCGGCACGAGCGATGCCGTTATGCAGGGGTAGCTGCCACGGCATGCACAGCAGGCTTGCGCGCCGTGCGCTGCAGACCCCAGAGCCAGAGGGCGCCAAGCCCAAGCAGCACCACGGCAAAGTTCACCAGCCAGCCAAAGAAACCGGGGATCAAGGGGAATGACAGCAGGGACGTCACTGCCACCGTGACGAGCACGCCCAGCACCATGGGCCAGTAGCGGTGTTCTGCCAGCGGCGAATGGAGCCCGGTGAGCATCCATTTGCCCAGGGCAATCCCGAAGACGACCTTCGCCACGAACGTGGTCAACAACACGAAGCCGACGATCAGGGCGAACAGCGCCAGGATGCCCATCCAGACCACCGTGCCCGTCAGCTGGCCAAGGGTGAGCAAGCCAAACAGAATCCCCGCAATTACGGTGACTGCGAGCACCAGGAGCACAGCCACGATGAACGCCGCCCAGGCGACAACACCCCATCCCAGGCTGGGCAACGGCTTTGCCCGCAAGTTGTCGCTTAAGCCTCTCATAAAGATCGGGAATAGCCAGAGCAGGAACAGGCCGATCAGGATCAGCGTGATGGTGTTGCGCATGATCCCCGCGCCCCATTTCCGTATCTGTTCCCCGGGTTTTGGCGCGCCCGTAGCGGCTGGCGGCGTGCTGGGCACGGTCCGGGTGATACTGCCAAGCACGACACCGGCCGGGATCGCCAGATCCCGGAGCTGGGTGTACTTCAGGTCACCCTCGACCCGGGCAGACGGCGCCACGGTGAGACCCGGCTTGACGCTCGGGGCAGGCAGCGTGGACTGCGGCATGAACATGGTCGGCGGGACGACCGCGTTGACCTGGGAGGCATCGCCCACTTCGGCGTAGACGTCTCCGCCCACATTTCCGCGCAGCTCGAGCCCGCTCGCGGCGACCTGCAGATTGCGCCTTACGTCCCCGGCAAGCAAAGCCTGTTGGCCGGCGAAGATCAGGTCCCTGCCCAGCGCCATGCCTGGCTGGACCTCCAGGCTGTAGCCAGCCCCGACGATATCCCCGCCGATGACCGCCGATTTGCCGACGAAGAGGACGGAGCCCGCCATGCGAACGGTCCCGGTGACTTCGCCGTAGATCGCCACGGTCTGGGCGGCGGTCATCAGATCCCCGTCCACTTTGCCGTTGATCGTGACATTGGTGCCGAAAGCGACCACGTCGCCGCTGACGGTGCCATCCAGAATGAATTCCTGGGCACCGACGTACAGGTCATCCTTGACCACCTCGCCGGCGGCGATCACCACCTTATCCCCGCCACGCCCGTCGAAGGCGTAGGCAGGCGTACTGAGCCCCAGCACCAGCAGCGAAGTCAGCACGAGAACAGATAGAAGCTTGTGTGTTCGGTTCATGGGAAACTCCTCTCCAGAAAAACACTTCCCTATCTATCTACGCATTCATCGTACACCCGGTGCAATGCTACTTACGACTGGATATTGTCACGCCCTGCAGAGGATGAATATCCACTCACCGGCGGCTTCCGAGAGCAGCCGGTTTGTCGCCTGGGCTTCCTGAAATCGACGAAAGGTATGCAGGGAGAGGAGACGGAGCAAGAGTAGGTCCGGCTTTTGCATAGCACTCCCAGGTGAAGCGACGGGAGGAGCGGGAAAGAGACCAGAACTTAGCGGTCGAAAAGCCTGCTCTACGCAGTCACCGGGGGCGCGAGTGGCAGCAGCAAATAGAACGTGCTGCCGGTGAAATTGATCTCGTCATGGCCGGCGCTTTCTACCCAGACCCTGCCGCCGTGGGCACGCGCCACACCGCGCACCAGCGCCAGGCCCAGTCCCGGTCCGCCGCCTTTGAAGGTAGTCTTGCCCGAGGAATGCAGCGCCACCGCCCCTACCTGGTAGAACTTTTCGAAGATCAAATCGTGGTGCTCGGCATCGAGCCCGATACCGCGGTCCCGTACGGCGACCTCCACGCACGGAGAATTGTCTTCCATAACGCTCGGACGCGTTGTGATCAGAATCCTGCCGCCGTCGGGCGTGTACTTGATGGCATTGACGATCAGCTGGTAGAGCGCCTTCCGGATCAGGTCCGGGTCGCCGAGGATATCGGGAGTCCCTTCGGCGTGCTGCGCTGTGAGATGCAGATTTCGCTCCGTGGTCGCCTTTGTGAATCCCGAGATCAGGTCGTCAATGATCTGCACCAGGGGCACAGGCACGGCGGCAACCTTCCAGGTCTCACTGCCGATGCGGGTCAGGTCCAGCATCATGTTTACCACCTCGTGGATGCGCTCCGTGCCTTTGATGATGCCGTCGGTCACCTCCGCCAGCAACGGGTTGGTCTGCGTCTCGGGAAAGGAGTGCATCATCTTGATGTAGCCGTTGAGGACGGTCAGCGGCGTGCGCAGCTCATGAGCAGCGATCTGGATGAACTCCAGCTTGTTCCGGTCCAACTGGCGCAGTACCTTGTTGGTCTTTTCGAGGTCACCGATGAGGCGTTGGTCGTTGGCGCGGATGCGGTCGAGCGTGATGCGCATCAGGTCCATGGCCATGCGCGGACTGCGGCTGAGAATCGTCTCGAAGTCCCCTTTCTCCATCTCCAGCACCGTACATTCCGTGGTCGTGCGGACCGTGGCGGCACGCGGCGCCTCCTGGATGAGCGCCATCTCGCCGAAGACCTCGCCCCGGCGACCCACACGCAGGACCTGTTCATCCTCCCCGTCGAGGGTCTTGTGCGAGACGACAATCCAGCCCTCCGCTACGATATAGAGTACATCCTCAAAGGCCCCCTCCTTGCAGAGCACGTGGTTTGCCGGATAGGTGCGCAGCTCCGTCAGGCTGGCGACCTCTTCCAGCTCGTCCTCGTCCAGGCCCTGGAACGCCAGGCGAAGCAGGGCAACCTTGTCGGTGTGGCGGTGGGAGTGCGTGTCATTCATGGTCAGCGAGTATAAGCAGGGAAATCCGGCGAGAGTAAAACAACTCACTTGCAATATATCGCGAGAACAGCCTAGCGGTAAGGGTAGACACGGGCAGTC
>DAITPI010000117.1:0-10494 GCA_036833655.1 Anaerolineales bacterium
TCCCGTTGGTTATTGAGGAAGGGCAGCCTGTTCAACTGGCGCCGATAAAGGTCGGAAATAGCGGTTTCACAGATTACATCATTCGCAAGCGGAAGGCGGTATTTGCTCCCGATCACGTCCAGGAGCGTATGCAAGAGCTGGGAATTGCCTTCGTTCCCCTGTACGAGAATGATACGCCATCCCAAAGCTGGCTTGGCGTTCCCATGCTGATGGGGGAACGGGTACTTGGCGTGATCGCCGTCCAGAGCGTCCAGAAGGCGAACCTCTATGATGAGCACGACCGGGACATTCTGACAACGATTTCCAGCCAGGCAGCGATTTCCATTGAGAACGCCCGTCTGTTCCAGGAAGCCAGTCGCCGTGCCCAGGAGACAACTGCGCTGGCAGAAGTTGGCCGGGACATTTCAGCAACCCTGAACCTGGAGACCGTGCTGACCCGCATTGCATCCTACGCCAGAGATTTGTTTCAGGCGGAGACCAGCGCGGTCTATCTGCCCGAAGCCGATGGCGCGGTCTGGCGCGCCATCTCGGTGGTAGGAGCCGAAGCCGATGAGATCAAAAATGATCCAGTCAATTCAGGTGAAGGAATCCTGGGCAAGGTCGTATTACAGCAATCTGGCAAGATCGTAAATGACGCGATAAGCCAGAACGGAGCATTACTCGTCAAAGGCACGGCCGAGCGCCCGCACGATCACCTCATGGGCGTTCCCATCCTCTCCGGCAACCGGATCACAGGTCTCATGGCGGTCTGGCGCGCCGGGGAAGGCAGGGAATTTGTCCAGGGAGAACTGGACTTCCTGGCCAGTCTCGCCCGCCAGGCTGCCATTGCCATTCAGAACGCCAGGCTGTTCCGGGAGACACAAGACTCGGAGGCGGAGCTGCGCGCCTTGTTTGCCTCCATGAACGATGTCATTATCGTGTATGACCGGGAAGGCAAATATGTCCGTATCGCGCCTACCAATCCATCCTTGCTGGTGCGGCCACCCGAGGAAATGGTGGGCAAGAATATCCGGGAAATCCTGCCGCCAGCTCTCGTGGACCAGTTCCTGGATGCGATTCAGGAAGCATTGACGACCGACAGGATCGTCAGAATTGAGTACCCGCTCAATATCTCCGGTAGCCATTTCTGGTTCGATGCGAATGTTTCGAAATTGAGCGAAGACCAGGTGTTCTGGGTGGCGCGCGATATTACCGACCGCAAGCTCCACGAGTTGACCCAGACGGCGATCACCCAGATCTCGGAGAGCACGCTCACCTCGAAGACGATGGATGAGCTGTTCCAATCCGTGCATAAGGCTGTTCAACCACTCCTGCCGACCGATAATTTTTACATCGCGCATTACGATCCCGCCACAAAACTGATCACCTTCCCTTACCATGCAGACGAAATGGACGGAGATTGGACGCCACAACGCCTGGGCAAGGGGCTGACAAGCTTTGTCATACGCACAGGCAAGGCTCTGCGCGTAACACCCGAAATCGTTGCAGACCTGGAAGCTTCTGGTGAAGTGGCCATGCAGGACGCCCAGATCGTGGATTGGATCGGGGTTCCCTTACGCTCCAAGCAGGTTATCACCGGCGTGCTCGCCACCCAGACCCATGACCGGCAGGTGCGTCTCACAGAACAGCACCAGGAAACGCTATCGGTCATCGCGGCACAGGTTGCTTCCGCAGTTGAGCGATTCCTCTACGAGCGTGAGATCCAAAAGTTCAAGCTTGGAATTGACCGCTCCAATAATCCGGTCTTCATCACCGACCTGGATGGCATCATCCAATATACCAACCCCGCGTTCGAACAGGTTTACGGCTTTTCGCCGCAGGAAGCAATCGGGCAAACGCCCAGGATCCTCAAATCGGGTCTCACCTCCGGCGAGGAGTACGGGGCATTCTGGAACACTCTTCTGGCAGGAGGGACGATCTCGAATGAGATCACCAACAAAGCCAGAGACGGCAAGCTGATCCCGATTTCCGCTACCTACAGTCCCATCCTGGATGAAAGCGGAAAGATGATGGGTTTCCTGGCTGTCCACGAAGACATTACAGAACGCAAATTGTCGGAGGAGACGCTCAAACGGCGGAACGAGTATCTCGCTGCCTCGGCAGAGATCGGGCGCCTGGTTACATCAACGCTCGATCTGAACACGATTTTTACGCGTACCGTCAGCATGATCAGCGAACGGTTTGGATTCTATTATGCTGCTATCTATATCACAGAGGAGACCGGCTTCAATGCCATTCTGCGCGAAGCCACCGGGGAGGCGGGCGAAAAGCTGAAAGCACAGCGACACTCGGTGATCGTCGGCTCCAACTCGATTATCGGCAAGGTGGCGGAGAAGATCGAGCCGATGCTGGTCAACGATACGGAGATGGAACCCCTGTACGTGCCGAACCCCTTCCTGCTGGATACGCGGTCAGAGATCGCGATCCCTCTGCGGATTGGCGCGCGTATCGTGGGCGTGATCGATATCCAGTCCACACAGGCAAATGCCTTTACGCAAGATGATCTCTCGGTCTTGCAATCGCTGGCAGACCAGGTGGCAGTCGCGATCGATAATGCCCGATCCTATGAGCTCTCGCAGCAGCTGATCCACGACTTGCGCGAGATCGATTTGCTCAAGAGCCAGTTCCTGGCAAACATGAGTCACGAGCTCCGTACCCCGCTGAACTCCATTATCGGCTTCTCGCGGGTCATTCTCAAGGGGATCGATGGGCCCGTGACCGAGATGCAGCAGCAGGACCTGACTGCCATTTACAACTCCGGGCAGCACCTGCTGGGACTCATCAACGACATTCTGGACCTGGCACGCATCGAAGCGGGCAAGATGGAGCTGAACTTCGAAGAAGTCCAGCTCGCCGATATGACGACCAGTGTGATGTCCACGGCGAAGGGACTTGTCAAGGAAAAGACCATCCAGTTGTTGCAAAGGATCCCGGCGAGCATGCCCACGGTCCGGGGCGATACGATGCGAGTGCGGCAGGTGCTGCTCAACCTGATCTCCAACGCTGCCAAATTTACCGAGACCGGCTCGATTACCGTCGAGGCGACCGTTCAGAAAGGTCCCGGCGGCAAGCTGGAGGCGCTGATCAGTGTAGTCGACACGGGTCCCGGTATTTCGGCCGAAGATCAAAAGAAGCTCTTCCAGGCGTTTTCCCAGGTGGATGGCTCGGCAACCCGCAAGAGCGGCGGAACCGGGCTCGGTCTCTCTATCTGTGCGAACCTGGTCCAGCTCCAGGGCGGCCGCATCGGTGTGCATAGCGAAGTAAATAAGGGCTCGACATTCTGGTTCACGCTCCCCCTCTACCAGCAGCCCGATGAGAAGCCGCCCGAAGGCAAGAAAGTAGTCCTTGCCATTGATGACGATCCTCAGATCCTGGCGCTCTATGAGCGATACCTCGATCGGCAGGAATATTACGTGGTCCCGGTAACCGATCCACTCAAGGTCAAGGAGCAGGTCCTCAAGCTCAAGCCGTATGCCATCACATTGGACATCATGATGCCGAACAAGGATGGCTGGTCGGTCTTGACAGAGCTGAAGTCGGATCCCAGCACCCGCGACATTCCGGTTATCATCTGTTCGATCCTGGAACAGACTGAGCGGGGATTCAGCCTGGGAGCGGCGGACTACCTGGTCAAGCCGATCCTCGAAGAAGATCTCGTCCATGCCCTGGACCGGTTGAATCGGAACGGGATGATCCGTGAGGTGCTGGTAATCGATGATGATCCCAATGATCTGCGGCTCATCGAAAAGATCCTGAATCAGCACGGTCATTACAAGCCGATCCTGGCGCAGGGCGGGCGCAGCGGCTGGGACACCATCAATATCAGAAAGCCACACGCCATCATCCTCGATCTGTTCATGCCGGATCTGGATGGCTTTAACATCCTGGAGCGGTTACGCGACACTCCCTCACTATGTAAGATTCCCGTCCTGGTGGTGAGCGGCGGCGGGTTGACGAACGAGCAAAAGCAGCAGTTGAGCGCATTTGGACAGCGGCTCATTTCCAAAGGCTCACTCAACGAAGGCCAGTTGATCGAAAGTATTGAAAACTCATTGAAGCAAATCGGCATGTAGGATCCGCCCGCTTCTTACAGGATTAGCTATGTCATTTTTAATCAGGTGTCTCGATTGCGGCCACGCAGCGCCATTCATACCCAGCTCGATGCAGTGCCCGCAATGTACCAGCCAGTGGCGCGAAGCAGAATACGATCTCGCGGAGGTAGCAAAGACCTTTCCTGCGCAGATCAAAGAGCGGCCCTTTGACCTGTGGCGTTACCAGGAATTGCTCCCGATCCATAATCCCAATCCGACGCTCACATTGGGCGAGGGAGGCACGCCGCTGATTCCGGCAGCCAATTTGGGGATGATGCTCGGGCTGCCCAACCTGTACATTAAGGATGAGCGGCAGGGACCAACCTCCTCGTTCAAAGACCGCCAGGCAGCGGTCACGATCGCCGCGCTCAAGGAGGGAGGCATCACCGAGATGGTGGCTGCCTCCACCGGGAACGTTGCCATCTCACTGTCAGCGTACGCGGCCCGGGCCGGGATCAAGCTCTGGGCGTTTGTCACCAGCCTCGTCCCGGGCGTCAAGATGCGTGAGATCGCCCTCTACGGAAGCCAGGTGGTGAAGATTACCGGCTCTTACGACCAGGCAAAACAGGTCGCCGCCGAATTTGCCCGGCAGCGCGGTTTGTACCAGGATATGGGCGCAAGGACCGTCACCGCTGTGGAGGCGATGAAAACGATTGCCTTTGAGATCGCGGAACAACTGACCATGCAGCTTGGACCAGCGCCAGGCTCAACCCCGGAATCGCCAAAATGGCGCACACCGGATTGGTACGTACAAGCCATCAGCGGAGGTATGGGCCCGCTCGGGGTCTATAAGGGCTTTCGTGAGCTGCAACGCCTTGGATTGATCGACCGCATCCCGGCCCTGGCCCCTATCCAGGCCGAAGGCTGCGCGCCCATGGTCCTGAGCTGGAAGAAGGGCCTCGAAAAAGCAGAGCCGGTGCTTTCCCCCAAGACCCGCATTGAGACCCTGGCGACCGGCGACCCGGGGAGGACTTATGTTATGCTGCGCGGGCAGGTCAATGAAACCCACGGCGTGTTCGAAAGTGTGACAGATGAGGATGCCTTCCGCGCCATGCATGTGCTCGCCAAGATGGAGGGAATCTCTGCCGAGCCAGCCGCCGCGGTGGCGTTTGCGGGTCTCTTCCGGCTGGTGCGAGCGGGCGTCATCAAGCCTACGGATACCGTGGTTGTGAACTGCACAGGACACACGGTGCCGGCCGAACAGTTCCTCTTTGGCGAAGGCTGGACGCGCGATGTCGATCTGCGCGATCGAGAGGCCCCATCTCCCACCCCGCAGGAAGGTCTGCTCTCTGCCCTCAACAATGTGACTCCCAACCGGTTCTCGCGGGTCGCCATTGTGGATGACACCTCCGAGGCGCGCCGTTTGATCCGGCGCATCCTCCAGTCCCAGGGTGACTTTGAGATCTTCGAAGCCACCAGCGGACGTCAGGCGATCGAGATGATCAGTCGCGAGCGACCCGATCTCGTGATCCTGGATCTAATGATGCCCGAGGTCGATGGGTTTGCTGTGCTGGACGCGCTGCGTAGCCAGCCCGACACCGCGAACATCCCTGTGATTGTCGCGACGGCCAAAGAGCTAACCGTGGACGAAAAGAGCCGCCTGCAGGGACAGATCCAATCATTGATGCTGAAAGGGGATTTCCTCAACGATGAATTCTTGGAAGAAGTTCGCTCACTTATACGTTAAAATTGGCGAGCAACCAGAGGCATTGGCGATCATTCGCAAGAACGACGGGCGTGGCCCTTGCCCGTCGTTATCATTTGAATTTGTGAGGTAGATACGCGATGCAAAATGGCAGAGGCACCGGCATCAGTGCGGCGCTCATTTCAGCTTTGTTCCTGGGGCTGGCACCGGTCTTTGGCAAAGCAGCCATGGGACCCGGTCAATTCTCGCCGTTGGCTGTGGTCGCTTTGCGGACCAGCATGGCGGCTCTGCTCCTGGTGTTGCTGATCGCCGTGTTCAAGCGTCAGACTCTGTACATTTATCCGGCCGGACTGCTCGGATGCCTGCTGGCTGGCACGGTCAATGGCGTGGGATCGATCTTTTACTACATTGGCCTGAGCAAGCTCCATGCAAGCATTGCGCAAATGCTCTATGCTCTTTACCCGTTCTTTGTGGCATTCTGGCTGCAGCTCGACAAGCAGAGCCCCTCGAGATTAACCGGTGTGCGCATCATCATCGCCAGCATCTCCGCCTTTTTCCTGACCCGAGTATCGGCGGGCAACAACATTGACCTGTGGGGGGTTGTCTTCATGATCATCGCCGCGGCGCTATACGCCATGCATCTACCTATCAACCAGAGAGTCCTGTATGATGTGCCAGCCCCGACTGTCACAGTCTATACACTGATCGCGATGAGTCTCGTGGTGGTGCCTGCGTATCTTCTCTTCGATCGCAGCATCCCGGCCGACAGCACATCCTGGCTTCCCGTTTTTGGACTCACCGCGGTGACCTTCTGCTCGCGGCTTCTGCTGTTCTTAGGTGTAAAACATATCGGAGGCATGCAAACGGCGCTCCTCGGGCTGGGAGAGCTGCTCGTCGCGATCCTGTTCAGCCACCGGCGGCTGGGCGAGCGCCTCACCGACTGGCAATGGCTCGGCACCGCCGGCTTGAGCATCAGCCTCCTGCTGGCATGGTTCGAGGCGCCGCCATCCAAGCCGGTCCACACGCATGGCTGGCTGGGTTGGCTGCAGCCGCCCGATTTTCCCGCCGACTTTTACAAGCATAAATAAACCCACCAGGCGTCATCCAGTGGGTTCTTGCTCTCTGCGGCCCAGGACTATTTCGAGTCGTCCCCCTCATACAGGTACCCGGTCCCGCGCACGCTGACGATCTGGTCGGAGAGGGTCGGGAATGCCTCCAGCTTATGCCGTAGCCTGCTCACCAGTGGACGCAAGATCTCCGGCGCCTCGCGTTGCGAGGTGTCATAACCCTGCACCAGAAGCACCAGTTCCCGGTGCGAGTAGACCCGTCCCGGGTTTTCGATCAACACCCGCAGCAGGCGCCCTTCCGCGGGTGTCAGATGGATAACCTGATCTTTCTTACGGACTTGCCTGCGGGAGAGATCGATATGAGTGCCATCGTTGAGAGAAAATTCGGCGCCACCGTCCTCTATGTCCGCCGTGGCTGGCCCGCCACGCATCTTGAGCCGCGCTTCGCGTCGCGCCAGCCCTTTCTTCACGCTGTTCACAACCTGCGCCGGTGGAGCAGGCTTCAGCAGGTAGTCATGGATCCGCAACCGTAGCGCCTGGATCGCCGACTCGGTCGAGCCGAACGCGGTCAATAAGATGACCTCGGTCTCGGGCGAGATCTGATTCACCACCTGGACGACTTCGAGCCCATCCATGCCGGGCATACGCAGATCCACCACGACTAATTCCACCGGGTGGGTGCGGACGTATTCCACCGCTGCCTGACCGTTCGGCACGGAATTGACCGTATATCCTTCCAGGCGCAGAATATCGGTGAGGGACTGGCGTGCAACAGGCTCATCGTCGACGACAAGGATATGAGACTTCATTGCTTATCTCCAAGAGGCAAGATTAATCGGAAGCAGGCACCTGGTTTGTGCCCATTAATAAGGTCGAGGGTACCGCCATGGGCGGTGATAATATTGTAACTCACAGTCAAGCCCAGGCCTGTGCCACCCTCCTTGGTACTGAAGAAAGGCTCAAAAATATCATTCCTTTGAGTCTCCGGGATCCCGGGACCTGTATCCTGAAATGTAATTTCTACGCCGCGCGGCAGGGCACGTGCCGAAACGTGCAGATCACCACCGGAAGGCATGGCATCCAGCGCATTCAGAATCAGGTTGAGAAAGACCTGCTGGATCTGACCGCTGACCACATAGATCGGCGGGAGAGTGCGAGGCAAGTCGAGCATGACCTCGATATCGCGCTGTTTTAGCTGTTGCCGGGTCAGGTTGAGAACATGTTGTAAGAGCTCCAACACATCTACCTGTTCCGCCTTGACAGCGCCCGGGCGATAGAAATCAAGCATGCGCTGGCTGGTCTTCATCAGACGCTCAAGCTCATTCTTCGCCAGGTTGAAATACTCCTGACGCTTTTCTGCGGGCAGATCTTCATGTCCCGCGAGATGCAGACAATTTTGCACAGATTGAAGCGGATTGTTGATCTCATGCGCGATGGAGGCGGTCAAGCGACCGGCGGCTGCCATCTTTTCCGCCCGGAGCATGGCTGCCTGAGACTCTTCCAGCCGGCGAACGTAATCACGCAGATCCGCGTACAGGCGGGCATTTTCCATGGCAACGACAGCCTGCCGCGCGAGCACAAAAAACATCTCCAGGTCAGAGCCACGGAAGGGAAGGGCCGCGCTGCTGGCATCCCGGGCGGCGAACAGGACGCTGTGGAGATTGCTGCGGGCAACGGGGATCAGGATCGCCGCGCCCACCCCGAGCGAGGAAAGAAGCGCCTGGGCATCCGCCTCACCGGGTCCCGTCGCGTTCATCAGGATGGGATCGCCGTCCGCATCGACGCGGCTGACCAGCCCGGCGGCGATGCTATTCCCCTCCACGTCGAGGACCTTGCCACGCTGGGCGATCGTCGAGACGACGCCTTTCTCCACCTCATAATAGGCAACATTCGAACAATGGAGATGCTCGCAGATCGCGCCGACAATCAAATCGAGCAGACGGTCGCGGTCGGTCTCGGCAAAGAGAGTCTCGGAGACGCTGAACAACGGGCGCAATGCCGAGACGCGTGCCGTATCGCGCTTCCGCTGGTTATCATTCAATGCCTGCCGCACTGCCTGCAGCAGTTCCTCGCTCTTGTTGAAGGGCTTCAGCAGCAAACCATCGACCCCCTGACGCAGGGCCCGAATGGCGGTTTCGACCGTGCCAAAGCCCGTCATCACCAGCACGGCAACATCCGGCTGGACCATCTGGGCGCGCGAGATGACGTCGAAGCCATCCACCTCAGGCATACGGATATCGACGACAAGCAGATCTACCCGTTTGTGTTGAAGATGCTCGATTGCGATGCGCGGATCGGTCTCCGAGGTGACTTCGTAGCCGGCGCGGCTCAAGATGCGATTGCACAGCAAGGCGATACCTGGTTCATCGTCTACGACCAGAACTGAGATTGTTTCCATGCTTCCCTTCGGTTATTGAGGCAACCAGACCGTGAAGACGGATCCGGCGCCCGGCTCGCTCTGTACTTCAATGAGACCGGCATGATCTGTAACAATGCCATACGTGACCGATAGCCCCAGACCCGTGCCGCCCTGGTCGCCTTTGGTCGTGTAGAAAGGCTCGAAAATCCGTGCCTGTTCCGCCTGGGGGATTCCCACGCCAGTATCGCACACGGAGATGACAATCCAATCGCGACCTGCCCGGGACGCCGAGCGCGAGAGAATTCGCATCTCCCCTCCAGATGGCATCGCCTGCAAGGCGTTGTGGACGAGATTCAGAAGAACCTGCTTCATCTGGTTCGGGTCCACGAGCACCCAGGGGAGGCTCTCTTCGAGCTCGAGCTTCAGCTCCACCCCGCTGTTGTGGATCAGGTGACGACTCAGGGCGACGACATCTTCGATCACCTCATTCAGGGACGCCCGCGCCCGGGTGCTCTCTCCCTGGCGGGCAAAATCGAGCAGACGCCTGACGACATCGCGTGCCCGCATGGCCTCCCGCATCACGATCTCAAGATCCTGGCGTGCCTGAGTTTTCTCAGGGAGGCTATCCAGCGCCAGCTCCACAAACCCGGTGACAGAGGTCAAGGGGTTATTCAATTCATGCGCAATGCCAGCAGCCATCTCACCGACGGCCGCCAGCTTGGCAGCCTGTACCAGGCGGTTTTCGGCAGAACGCTGCGCTTCCATGCGGGCGCGCAGCTCTAACTGCATGTTGCGTAGTTGCTGGATCGTCAGCTGCAAGCGCTGGTACTGATCGGCGCTGGTCACGACCCCCGCCAGAATGCCGGCGAGCGACTCCAGGGCGATCAGATCGTTGTGATTGAACGCGTTGTGGGAGCTGCTCTCCACATCGACGATGCCAAGGATTTTGTCGCCATCGCGGATCGCAACACACATCTCTGAGCCAGCCTGCCAGCCCTTGATGGGACGATAGCGGTCATCGTGCAGCACATCGTTGACCATGGTGCTCTCCCCCGTCTCGAAGACATGTCCGGTAATCCCGCCTCGGACCGGATACTCGAACGACTTCATTGCGCGCCTGACCACATTGTTGCTCGTGCCACCAAAGCCCACGATCGTGAGGTTGCCTTTCTCGTCTGCAATAAAGACCGCGCACAGCTCATAGGCGAAATAACGCGCCAGCAGGTCGGCGGTAATTTCTGCCACCTCGCGCGGATCGGTGAGCCCGACTACCTGTTGCACCACCTCATGGATCAATCCCAGGTTCCGGGCGCGGCCCTCCGCTTCCTCGCG
>DAITPI010000118.1:0-10387 GCA_036833655.1 Anaerolineales bacterium
AGAACAATCTCGGCGATCTGATCCTGCCGATCGCGGCGATCCGCGGCGAAGGGACGTCAGGCGATTACTTCCCGCCCGAGGTCCCGGCATTGCCGGCTTTCAACCTGCAGAAAGCCGTCTCGACCACCATCCGCAACTACCACCGGGACTACTGGACGGGCACCGTCTACACGACCAACCGCCGCGTCTGGGAGCACGACGAGAAATTCAAAGCCTACCTGCGCCTGATCCGTGCTATGGCGATCGACATGGAGACCGCCACGCTGTTCATCACCGGCTTCTATAACAAGATCCCCACGGGCGCCCTGCTGCTGGTCTCGGACCAGCCAATGATCCGCAGTGGTATCAAAACTGCAGCGAGTGACAGAAAGGTGACGAAGAAATATCTGGAGATGCACCTGCGCATCGGCATCGATGCGTTAAAGGAGCTGATCAACAACGGGGAGACGGTCAAGCATTTGCGATTTTGAGATCACCAATACTTTACATAAAAGAGCGACTGCACCGGGCGAGTCGCTCTTTATCTTCATATCGTCACAGTCTGCTGCCGATATTGCTTCAGCACATCCCAGCCTGCCAGCCTGTGGTTGGCTTCGTCGTAGACACGCCACTTCAGGCACTTTAAGCTGGAGCGCAGGGTCAACGGCTTGACGTGGAAGATCGCGTTCTCTTTGTACGCCCTTGGCAGGTTGTAATTGGGGATCTTCGAGCCCAGGTGATGGATGTGGTGGAATCCGATATTGCCGGTAAACCACTGCAGCAGCGCGGGCAGCTTGTAGAACGAGCTACCCTGCATGCTGGCTTTGAAGTAGTCCCATTGCGGATGCCGCTCCCAGTACACGCCTTCGTAGTTGTGCTGAACGTAAAACAGCCAGACGCCCGCGGACGTGCCGAAGAACAGCACCATGAGCTGCACAATTACGTACTTCTGCCAGCCGAATGAGAGTACCATCAGGGTGACGATCGCAGCCAGCGCAAGGTTGGTCCACCACACGCTGGCGATCTCGCGCTTGCCTTTGGCGGGTGGGATCCGCTCGACGATCACGAAGATGATCACCGGTCCGATCAGGAGCATGGCAAACGGGTTGCGCATGATCCGATACCCGGCCTTCTTCCACCATGGCGCCTGGAGATATTCCTGGACGGTCATCGTGTACACATCGCCCACGCCGCGCCGGTCGAGGTCACCGCTCGTGGCGTGATGGATGGCATGGGCATGCTTCCAGCGGTAATAGGGTGTGAACGCCAGGAGACCGGTGACGAACCCGACGACATCGTTCGCGCGCTGCGACTTGAAAAATGACCCGTGCCCGCAGTCGTGGAAGATGATAAATGCGCGGATCATGAAGCCGGCTGTGAGAATGGTCAGGGGCAGGGTTAGCCAGAATGAGATCTCCAGGCTGCGTAGCGAGAGGTAGAACAGTCCAAAAAACGGGATCAGGGTGTTGGCAATTTGCCAGATACTGCGAGGCAGGCTCGGACGGGCGTAGGATGCCACGATCTTCTGCCAGGCGACCTTCGCCTGCACGTTTGTTGTGAGATCCATGTTGACTCCTTTCGATTCCATTGTACAACGCTTTGAAAGGGGCCGAATTAAAATGGAAGCGCAGCCTCAAGATGGGTACCGATGAGGAGAGCAGAACTCCGGGTTGCTTCACGAAGCAACCCGGAGTTCGCAGGTGGGTTACTGACTCTTACAACCGGGTGTTACGGGGTTGCCCGTCCCGGTCCGAGGAGTGGGCAATGGAAGAAGTGATCCCCTGCATCCATCATGTTATTGCCGTTCTCATCCACCCACCAGCGTCCGCCCAGGTAGCCGGGGTCGCCGGGTCCATACGCGGTGGTATTGCCTTCCAGCTTCTGGAAAGGACCCCGCATGGGCAATCGATCGTTGGTGACAAACGTATCGTAGTACAGTCCCTGGCTGGTCACGTAGATCGTGCCCAGCGCACCGTTCCCGCGGTTTGCCAGAGCGGGGGTGACCGTCAGCAGCGCGACGATGACCACGATGAAGAGTACACTGATTTTCCGTTTCATAGATTCACTCCTTTTCTCCAAGTTGAGATGTAGATGGCGAATCGCCATCCATACGCAGTGTAAGGAATAAATCTGAACGGAAGCTTCAGAAAATCTTGTCAGAACATTATGGTCGGGTTAATGAAGAATTACATCTCGCCCGGCTCATGCCGCCGGTATGATTAATCCGGGCACTGCACGGCTTGCTTCTCCACGGGCAGCCCAAACGCTTCGTAGACCGGCACGCCGTCCCAGTCCGCGGGGATCGGCAGCCCGAGGGCAAAGGCAGCCGTCGCTGCGGTATCTGTAGTCAGGATAGGCGTTGTCAATGCCTTGGGCTGGATTCCTGGCCCGTTCGCGATCCAGGGGATGGTCATGTCTTCGGGCGAGTTGGAGCCGTGGGTGGAGGCGTGACCTCCATGGTCGGCCGTGATGATGATCAGGGTCTCGGCGCGCAGGCCCCTCGCATCGAGCTCGTCCAGGATCCGCTTGAGAGCCTCGTCGGCGCGGAAGAGGACGCTGAGCTGCTCCGACGACAGCCAGCCGTAGGAATGCCCCATCCCGTCGGTGATGCCGAAATGGAGGAACAGCACGCCGAAATCCTGGGGGAACTCCGAGATCAGGCGCTCGGTGAGGACCGTGTCCCGGTCGTTGACAAAAACAAACCTGTCGAAGCTCGCAGGCTCGGTGAGCTGCTCGAGCTTCTTTTTGGTCACGTAGGCGTACGTCTTCAAGCCAGCCGCGTGGGCAAGGTCGAACAAATCCGTGCCGATGGCATACCCGCGCTCGGGCAGGTAATCGTTCCAATCCACCCCGTGCTTTGCGGGACATACACCGCCCAGCATGGAGGCATGGCTGACCAGTGTGACGCTCGGGTAGACGGTCTGCGCGCTGAGGGAGTAGGCGCTGCTCTGCATCAGGGCCAGCAGATTGGGCATAGGCGCCATCGCGATCGCGTCAGGTCGCAGACCGTCGATGGATAGGATCAGGACGCGGCGTGCGAGAGGGGTTGGCGTCGGCGTGATCGTGGGAGTGGGCGTCTCGCTTGGCGTCTGCGTCGCCGTGGCGGTCGGGGTCAGGCTGGGCGTGAGCGTCAGGGTGGGGGTAGCCGTCGCAAGGCTGAACGGCGCGCTTGTCGAGAGCTGGCAACCGATCAGGATCACCAGCAAAAATATAGATAAGAAGATTTTTCGAGTTTTCTCTATCGACACAGTTACTACATCCTTATGTGAGATTCACGGTGGTTCATGGAGTCTCCCTGGCTTGGCCCTTACCTCGGGGGATGTTCCAGCTCCCGCCTGGGTGTCGGCGTGGTTGCCGGTTCCGGCGTGGCAAGCGCCAGCCCAATGATCGGGAATTTCCCTTCTGCCAGGACCGTATCGTTCCTTGTGGAGAGCATCAGAAACTGCAATGTCTCACCGACCGGCATTGCTTCACCGCGGCACGTAAAGCTTGTGGAAAATCCGCCCGCCTTCTCACATCGATAGACGTGTTCTTGCTCCTCACGCCTGATCTTTAGATAGAAGGCGGGCGAGAAAGCGCTCTCCGTCTGGATGTGGATCGCCATCTTTCCGGCGGCGTCTCGGCTGAACGACAGGATACAGGGACGCATCCCGTCCCTTGTGCAGTAGCCCAAAGCCGGAAGTGGTTCCCGCTCACCGATCTTTACCTGGCTGTCTTTCCACTCTCTGCGCTGGAGGATAGAGCCTGTGAGGATCAGAATGATGAAAGTGACCACGATGAACGCCCCCGCCAGGACTCGGTGTTGATTCACATGATCCTCTTTTAGGAGATAGCGCCAGGAGCGAAAGCTGCTTGTGAAACGTTGCAGGGCATTGTGGGGAGAATTGTACCAAAGACAGGCTGAGAAGGCGCCCGGCATGTCACCCCGCATGTCCCTCGCGCAGAGCGGAGCGCCAGAAACCTGACAGTTCTGCGTCTCGATTGCGCCCGAAGAGGCGACATGCAGAATAGAGTAATCGATCTACGAAATGTCGCCATACAAAAAAACGTCCCGAATGAGTTCGGGACGTCTGGGATTTATGCCTCCGGAGCCAGCTTTGCCATCAGGTTGGCGATGGGTCTGAGCTGCAGCCACCATTCCTCGCGCGGCCGCTGATATTTCAAATCCGCCATACGGTCGAAGTCCCGCATATCATGAAACATGATTTTTCCATTCTGCAAGCCAATGAAGCAGCCACTGGTATCGCTCTGATTGCATTGTTCGATGAGACGCTCCAGACATAGTCGCGCCAGCCGCGTCGCCTGGATGCGGTCGAACGGCGAGGGGTCGCCGCCCTGCTGCAAATGACCCAGGATAGCAGGCCGCACGTCGAACACATCCTGGCCTTCCTCTTCGAACAGCGAACAGATAAATCCCGTCGTGTAAATTGGGTTGGCATCCTCGTTGCGGATGACCAGCCCCAGCTTCTTGCCAAGGTTGAAGCCACGCTTGAGCATGTTCACGTCCGTTTGCAGCTGTGCCAGCGTGATGCCCTCTTCCGGCAGGTAGAAGCGTTCCGCGCCGGTGGAGAGCGCAGCCATCAATGCCAGATAACCGCACCAGTGCCCCATCACTTCCACCACAAAGCAGCGCCGGGTTGCGACCGCGGATTGCTTGATCTTGTCCACGGCCTCCACGATGTTGTTGAGCGCCGTATCGGCTCCGATGCTGAACTCCGAGCCGGGCAGGTTGTTGTTGATCGAAGCCGGCAGGCAGACAATGGGGATATTGAACGCCGGGAAATTGCTGCGCTCATGGATCATCGAATAGATGCCCTCATAGGCATTCCAACCGCCGATGACCAGCAGCGCCTCGATCTGATGGTTCTCGATGGTCCGGGCGATCGCGTACATGTCCTTGCCCTTGGGCACCTTGCGACTGGTTCCCAGCATGGAGCCGCCCTGGGATGCCCAGCCGCTGACGCTGGTCCATTCCATCTCCCGGACCTCGCCTTCCGCGAGTCCTTCAAAGCCATTGCTCACGCCCAGCATGATATGCCCCTGATCGAGGCCAAGACGAACCGCGGCACGGCCCGCCGTATTCATCCCGGGTGCGGGCGCGCCGGCGTTCATCACGGCGATCCGGAAGCGCTTCTGACCTGCGGCAGGGGGATGAGGCAGGGCGCGCACCATGGTCTTCAACGTGCGGAAGGCATCGTTGAAGCTGGAACTGCGCAGGGACATCGCCCTCTCATAATCCTGGGCTCGAATCGCCTCTGCTACCTGGCGGGTGCGCTGCACCGATTCCATCAGGGGCAGGCGGATAATACGATTTGCCTTTGTGCCTACCACAATGGCTTCATCCTCGGGTTTGGCGTCGAGAACGGCGATCACTGCCTCGTAGCCGAGCAGGGTGGCGAGGTTCCGGTCATAGGCGCTGGGACGCCCGCCGCGCTGGACGTGGCCGAGCACGGTCGTGCGGACCTCTTCGCCCAGGCCTTGCTCGAGCACGCGCTGCACGTCGCTGGAGCCGATGTAGTTCCCGTAACGATCCTGGGCGCCCTCTGCCATGATCACGATGTGGTCGCGGCGCCCGGCCCGGGTCCCGGCTTTGAGGCGCTCCACCATCACATCCTGCCAGTTGTCCACATCCGGCGGCGCCTCGGGGATCAGGACCCAGTCCGCTCCGGTGGCGAGAGCACCGTAGAGGGCGAGATAGCCGCAATTCCGCCCCATGACCTTGACGATGAAAGTCCGCTGGTGGCTGGCGGCGGTGCTGGTGATGGCGTCCACGGCATCGGTAATGCGGTGCAGGGCGCTGTCGGTACCAATGGTTATCTCGGTGCCCGAGAAGTCGTTGTCGATGGATCCAACCATGCCCACGATGACGAGGTTGGGATAGTTTGCAGCTATTTCGGCGGCGATCTGCCCGCCCTGGACAAGCTCGGCAAGCAACTCGGGCCACTCTCGCCGGAAGATATCGGCGCCGGTCAGCGAGCCATCGCCACCGATGACGATCAGCCCATCGATGCCAAGCCGCACCAGGTTCAAGGCCGCGGTTTGCCGCCCATCGCGAGTGCGGAATTCCTCGCAGCGAGCCGTGCCGATGATCGTTCCGCCCTGCTGCAAAATGCCGCCGACGGAATCCCAATCCATCCTACGGATGCGTGCACCGCCTTCGACCAGTCCCCGATAACCTTCGTAGATCGCGTAAATCTCTGCCCCCTTATCCAGCGCCGTACGGACCACCGCGCGGACGGCAGCGTTCATGCCCTGCGCGTCGCCTCCGCTCGTAAGAACTGCAATTCGTTTTGTAGCCATTCCGATTAATGAAACTCCAAGTCTTGATGAGAGATAGATGTCGTGATGGAGGTCCGACACCGCGGGTGTTGGACCCTCTGACAAATTGTACTACGTGCGGAAATTCAGGCTGTCACCAGTCCGCGAGGATGTTCTTCCGATCCCTATGCCGGTGTATAGATCGTGATCTCCCGCGGGTTGAGGGCTACCTGCAGCGGATCGCCGTATTGAATGCCGGGGACGGGCATGGCAATCACCTCGACCAGCGAAGGGTTCTGAAAGTTGCGTTCTTTCGTTTCCGGATGCGGGTAGTACACCCAGCCATCATATTCGGCGCCTTCGAAAATGACCTTGCATCGTGAAAAGGAGAAATGCTCCGGCGGATGCAGGTCGGTCCATTCGACATGACGAAACGTGTATTGCGGCTGCTTCATCTGAAACGCATAGGGATGGATATCGATGTTCAAGGTGCCATTGAAATAGCCGCCAAGATCCAGGCCTCGTTCCTTGAAGATCGGCCGCTGCCGTTCCAGCGCGCCGTACGGGTAATCCGCCGAGGGTCCGGATGCAACCCGGTAACCCCTGGCAAGGATGCCGTCAAGAACATGCCATTCCATCATAGCTATGACTTCCCTTGACTTCTGAAGAATCTGAGCGATTTCAGCGGGACGTGAACTCGGCACACAGAATGCCGAAGTAGACATTCACTTCATAAGATAGTAGTCTCGCCTGCATCGGATTTTCTGCAAGTGCCCCTGCCAGTACCAGCGTCGGCCAGAGACTATCCGGCTTGCCGTTCTCGACGAGAAGCGGATCGGCGGTCAGTAGGTCGTGCAGGCGATTGGTTGCGACGACCTCCTGCATCCAGGCGTCGTACCGCGCTGCGGCGGGATCGAACCCATAAGGACCTTCCGCCGCATGCGCGTGGCCCTGGTCCGCGCTGGCGATGAGCGCCACGCGGGCCGCCGACTCCCGGAGTGCCCGGGAAATGGCGCGGCCAAAATCGTAATGCACCTGGTAGGGCAACAGCCGCATCGGGCTGATATGTACGATTTTGGGCTTGGAGGGAAAGCTGTGGCCCAGGAAATACAAAGGCACAGCCGCGCCCCAATCCAGCGGAATAAAGCAATCGGGTCCGCCGCTTGAGCCATACATGTAGCGCACGACCGGCACGTTCATTTGCGCGGCAGTGTCGGCGATCTGGCTGGCAAGCTCTGTATCCATGTCAAATGCAAGCTTCACGCCGGGCGACCAATCGGCAGTTGCCCGCTCGGCAATGGAGATGCTCATGGCTGTCTGCACGCGGAATCCATGCGGGTTGACGATGACAACGACCTCTGGCTGGAGAGCCTCGAGATGCTTCCCCATCTCCTCCATAGCCTGGCGTGTCCGGGTTACTTTGTTTTGGTCTTCAGCAGTTTCGGGGATGAGATCCCCGGCGTGCGGAGCAATACAGGCATAGATCAGGGCCATAAACTCTCCATGCTCATTCCAGTATAGCAAACTTCCTGGCTTCACAAAACCCTTGACGCTTGCCCTGTTCGGGTATATCAGTGTTCCGCATGACGGCAAAAAAGAAAGGTAGATAAGAATGCAAAAAGTACTTCTGGTCCTTGCTGTGATTGCCGGTCTCCTCTTTGCCTACATCGATTCCCGCCCCGGCTGGGATGATACCGGGATCCTGGCGGGTGCCATTCTGCTCGCCTGTGGACTGATCTCGCTCATCGGCTTCCAGCGTCCGTGGCTGCTGGGGTTGGCGGTCGGCGCCTGGATTCCCCTGTATGGCATCGTCATATCTCATAATCCCGGATCTGTTCTTGCGCTGGTCATCGCATTTGTGGGGGCGTACGCTGGCTGGATCTTTTGCCTAGCGTTTCGCAAGACATTTCGCGAAGCATAGAGCGCCTCGCCGAAATATAGGATGTCTACCAGCCGACAAAAGCCGGTCGTGCCCGCCAGATCAAAAAAGGGCGACCCTCCAGAGGAAGATCGCCCTGAGATTCCAATTCTCCGATGTTAAGAAGGGCACGTAATCGTATACCGGGCCTCCGCCTGGATGCTGTTCGGGCTGGTCACAATCAGCCGGACCCAGTAGGTCCCCGCGGTCAAGGGGGGAGTGTATACCGTAGAAACATCCTTCGAGCCGAATGCGTCGAATGTAGTGGTCTGGGAAGCCATCGCGCCGCCCTGCTGGGTCTCGAAATACCAGGTCACGGAACCGGGTCCGTTCGTTTCGATGGACCCATTGATCTTGAGCGGAAGGATTGGACCAGTACATCCGGCAACGCTCAATGCATTTGGATCGGCTGCCACTGTCACCTGTGTGACAGAGGGTTTGGGCGCCTCCACCACCGGGATGGAAGCCAGGTTGCCGGCCGTGTTGGTTACGCTAGCCGAGACCCAGCAGTTCCTGCCGGAATTGGTTGGATCGACGATGTACCACCAGCCTCCATCCCCACTCTTGCCGACGATCTGAGCGGAGGCGCCAACGTTCAATCCGCTGAGGACGATCCATCCCATACTCGGTCCCAGGCGACAGTTGACATTAACTTCTTTCGGAAACGCAACAGGCACGGTCGGAGTGGAAGTCATGGTGGGAGGCGGGGTGTCTGACGGTAGGACCGTCTGAGTAACGGTGGCTGTGGGAATGGCCAGCGTTGCGGTCGCTGTCACCACTGCTGTCGGCGTCTGGGTGACCGGTGCGTTGGATGGCAGGTTGCAGGCGGCCAGCGTGAAAACAAGGGCAGATATCAATAATGGACGTCGTAACTTCATGGCTACTCCTTTGCTGGGATGGCGTTTTACACGGGCATGATACCACTGACAGGAAATCATTTGGGCGTGGTCTTCCCTCTGTTAACACCGAGGAGCGGACATCTGTCCGCTCCTCGGCTTTCTTTGAGATCGTCTTATCTCATCACCGGATATGGCGATCGGGATTTGCCGGATACAAGCCGGAGCAGGCTCTTGATCACCTCGATGGTTGTGACGGCAACAACGATCAGAATGATCAGGCTCGGCACGAAGCTGAACAGGCGGGACAGAGTCTCAGCGGCATCGGTCATGCCTGCGGCAGCCAGCGCTTCCGGGGTGATGCCGAAGATATTGGGTGTTCTTAGGATGACCACGGCGAGGATCATTCCGGCGACATCGATCAGGATATCCAGGATGCGTGTTGCGGGCGTCCAATCCCGTTGGCTCAGCATGAAGCCGCTGAATGCGATCTGCAGCAATCCCATGATATTGATCCAGGGCAGGAACTGGAAGAACCTCTCGGTCAGAACAGGTACGGTGCCCCAGGTGCCATCGCTCTGGAAGTGGAAACCTAGCAAATTCGGATAGAGGTTAAAGACGACCAGCGCCAGGACTGTGAAGATAATGGTGGCAACGTGATCTGGCAGATCGACCCGATCGGGATCCGGTTCGCTCTCGAGCTCTTTCGGGTCCCATTCCTTGAACTCGTTTTCGAACTTCTCCGCAACTTGCGTCCGTTCCAGAATGGCGAAGACCAGCACAATATTTCCGAAGGCTGCGATGAGCCCGCTGATCAGACCGCCGAGCCACTTGCCGATTGCGCTTACGAATTCTGGGCCGGTCAAGCCCGTTTGCGCCAGACTCACGGCCAGTCCGATCAGAGAGGCGCCGGCAACGACCGCCAGCACGATTCGCAGCACCATCTCGAAGACCGGGTACAGACGTGGTCCGATCAGATACTGGTGGGTCTTGTAGGTGGCAGCAACTTCGCGCGGCGAGCCGTATTCCTTCAGCAATGCCATGACCGTGGCTTCGTCGGCAGGATCCTGGCCCTGAGTCCGCTCGCTGCGCTCGTCGAGCATGTCTTCCAGCGTCGAGCGGATTTCTGCTTCGATATCCGCCCGGTTCTTGCGCGGCAGGTGTTTACCAATCTCCGCAATGTATCGATCGATCAGGTTCATTTTCTTCTCCTTCCTTACGAAAGCATCTGTCTCATGGTCTCAGCCATGCCGGACCATTCCTTCTTGAGCTTTGCCAGCACCGTCTGGCCCTGCGGGCTGATCACGTAATAGCGCCGGGGACGCGCCTCGTCCACGATACGCCAGTCGGACTGGAGCAGTCCCTGCGACTCGAGGCGGCGGAGCAGGGGATAGAG
>DAITPI010000119.1:0-10345 GCA_036833655.1 Anaerolineales bacterium
CACGGATCGGGACGGCCGCCGTCTGGCCCAGGCCGCAATTTGCTGTTCGTTCCATTTCCTGCGCCAGGTTTGTCAGCACGTCCAGGTCTTCTAGCCGGCCTTTTCCGTGTGAGATGCGCTCGACGATCTCGTATAAGCGCTGTGTGCCCACGCGGCAGGGCGTGCATTTACCGCAGGATTCAAAGCGGAAGAATTCCAGCAGGACTTTTACCAGGTCCACAATGCAAGTATTCTGGTCGCAGATCAGCAGGGCGCCCGAGCCCAGTGAAACTCCCGCTTTGCGGAAGGACTCGAAATCCATGGGAGTGTCCTGCAGGCTGGCGGGGATGATCGACCCGCTCGAGCCGCCGGTCTGCGCCATGCGCAGTATGCTGCCCGGCTTCATCCCTTTCGCATAAATGTTGATGACCTCGCGTAGGGTGATGCCCATCGGGACTTCGATCACGCCCGTAAAGTTCACATTGCCCATGATCGTGTAGACTTTTGTGCCCGGGCTGGAGGGAGTGCCAAAGGACCGGTACCATTCCGCTCCGTTGCGGATGATCGCTGGGACGTTGGCGAGGGTCTCAACATTGTTGACCAGGGTCGGCTTATTCCACAATCCGCGCGTGACCGGGTAGGGCGGACGGGCGCGCGGCTCGCCGCGCTTGCCCTCGATCGACTCGATCAGCGCTGTCTCTTCGCCACACACATAGGCGCCTGCACCCGCGTGCAGATGGATGTGAAAGTTGAAGTCGGTGTTGAAGATGTCGTTGCCGAGGAAGCCATATTCCTCAGCTTGCTCGATCGCGTGCTGCATACGGCGGTAGGCGAGACCGTATTCGCCGCGGATGTAGATGTAGCCTTCGTCAGCGCCGAGGGCATAACCGGCGATCGCCATCGCTTCCAGGATCGTGTGCGGGTCGCCCTCCAGGACGATCCGATCTTTGAAGGTGCCCGGCTCGCTCTCATCGGCATTGCAGATAATATACTTCTTCTTGCCTGGCGTCATGCGGACGAATTTCCACTTGCGCCCCGTGGGGAAGCCGGCGCCGCCGCGGCCCTGCAAGCCAGACTTCTCGATCGTCTCGATCACCTGCTCAGATGTCATGTCGGTCAACGCTTTGCCGAGAGCCTGGTAGCCGTTCTCGGCGATGAACTCTTCGATGTTCTCCGGGTCGATCCGCCCGGCGCGTTCCAACACGATCCGCTGCTCGGCGGGGTTGTAACCCTTGTGCGCCCGCAGCCAGCCGATCTTGCCGCCGAGCTGCTTGGGCGGCGCCAGCAGGTTGGTCGCGACGCGGCCCTTGTAGAGATGTTCCTCGACCAGAAAGCGCGCGTCCTCCGCCTTTACCGGTCCGTAGACCGTGGCTTCGGGATAGACCAGCACCAGCGGCAGGATGTTGGATTTCTCCACCTGGGTCAGAGTCGAGACCTCGACCTCGTCCTGCAGATCATAGGTAACCAGCGCCTCATTCAAATGTTTGACCAGGTCCTCGGCGCCCAGGCGGACGCTTTCGGGGTCGTAGGAGACCAAGATCATGGCACGTTTGGTTTGCATGGTTTTAGCTCCTATTCGTAGCGCCCGAGGATGTCGTCGACCTGCTCGGGGGATACATTTCCGTACAGATCGTCATCGACCAGCACGACGGGACCCACACTGCACAGACCCAGGCACGAGGTGGTCAACAGAGTCCATTTCTTGTCGACCGTGGTCTCACCATTCTCCAGCTCGAGAGTCTCGCGGAGAGTATTCCAGACAGCCTGCCCGCCGACGACATGGCAGGGGGCGCTTTCACAGAACTTGATCACGTGCCGGCCCCTCGGCTTCGTGGAGAGCATGTCGTAGAATCCGGCAAGTCCATAAAGCTGGCCTTCGGACACAAAGACCGGGTCCGTCGGGGTTTTGAGCTGCCTGCGGATTTCCTGAAACGCTTCGCCCGGGATGTAGCCAAGAGCGCGGTTGATCTCGCTCAGGATGGGGATCAACGAATCCCGCCTGGCTCCATGCTTTTCGATCGCAGCCTGCACGATCGCGGAGACATCCCGTTCCATTGTTGGTGCAATCATCAGTCCTCCGTGAGTGACCTTTCAGCTCTCAAGATTCAACGGCAATGGCATTGAAGTTGCAGACTTGCACGCAGATGCCACACCGGATACAGGTTCCGTCGTCGATATGATGGACCTGGCGTCGCTCGCCGCTGATGGCGTTGACCGGACAGTTGCGGGCACAAACCGTGCAGCCCGTGCATATCGGATCCTGGATCTCCATCCGGATCAGCGACTTGCAGACTTTGGCGGGACAGTGCTTCTCGTAAATATGGGCTTCGTATTCGTGGCGGAAGTTCTTGAGCGTGCTGATCACCGGCACCGGCGCGCCCTGGCCGAGCCCGCACAGACTGTTACGCGAGACCTCGAAGCACAGGTCTTCCAGCGCTTCGATATCGCCGTCCTGGCCTTTGCCATCGCAGATCTTCTGCAGCAGCTCGAGAATGCGACGTGTGCCCACCCGGCAGGGCGTGCACTTGCCGCAGGATTCCGCCTGGGTGAAGTCCATGAAGAAGCGGGCGATATCTACCATGCAGGAGGTCTCGTCCATTACCACGAGTCCGCCGGAGCCCATCATGGAGCCAGCCTGGGTCAGGGCTTCGTAGTCGAGCGGCAGATCCAGGTGCTTTTCAGTGAGACAGCCTCCCATCGGACCGCCCGTCTGCACGGCTTTGAACTTGCGGTTGTCCTTGATCCCTCCTGCGACGTCATAAATGATCTCGCGCAGGCTGATACCCATCGGCACTTCAATCAGACCTGGCCGGACGACGTTCCCGCCGACCGCGAAGGTCTTCGTGCCCTTGGACTTCTCCGTGCCCATGCTCGCGTACCACTCGGCGCCTTTCAGGATGATCTGCGGCACGTTGGAGTAGGTCTCGACGTTGTTGTTGTTGCTGGGCTTGTCCCAGACTCCTTTGACGGAGGGGAAGGGCGGGCGGGGATGGGGCTCGCCGCGCATGCCCATGATCGAGGCGATCAAAGCTGTCTCTTCGCCGCACACGAACGCGCCCGCGCCCACGCGCACTTCCAGGTCGAACGAGAAATCCGTCCCGAGAATGTTCTTGCCCAGAAAGCCAAACTCGCGCGCCTGGGCGATGGCGATGTTGAGCGTCTCCACCGCCACCGGATATTCGGCGCGGCAGTAGATATAGCCATAGCTCGCGCCGACGGCATACGCCCCGATGATCATGCCTTCGATCACAGAATGCGGATCACCCTCCAGCACGCGCCGGTTCATGAACGCGCCCGGATCGCCTTCGTCTGCATTGCAGATCATGTACTTGGGGAAATCCGGCACATCGCGAGTGATCTTCCACTTTTTGGCAGCCGGGAAACCGGCGCCGCCGCGCCCGCGCAATCCCGAGCGCAGGACCTCATCGATGACCTGCTCGGGCGTCATCTCCGAGAGCACCTTGCCCAGCGCCTGGTACCCGTCGGTCGCCAGGTAATCTTCGATGTTATTGGGGTCGATCTCGCCGCAGTTGCGCAGGACGACGCGCACTTCCTTCGGGCGCGGAGGACCGAGCTCTTCATCCACGACCGGCCTCATCACCTCGCGGAACCGCTCGACGACTCTGCCCTTGAGAAAATGCTCTTCGACCAGGTACGGGACGTCATCCGGCGTGATGCCAATATAGTGGATGCCTTCCGGATACACCATCATCTCCGGACCGCCGGCACAGCCTCCGATTCGGGATGTCTCGAGGACCTGAATTTCGTCAAGCAATCCCTGGGCAATAAATTCATCCTGCAATGCGTCCACGACCTCGTGCGCCCCTTTGGAGAGGCACTCGGGGTCAACGCAAACCAGGACATGGGAACGATAAAAAGCCATACAAGCTCCAGGCATGTCTCTCTGAGCGAGCGCAGGATGCGACCGAAGAGTCTCTCGTATTCACTATCGGAGATCCTTCGCTCAGGATGACATGCTAAAAAACTAGATCTGAATAATATGTTCCTTCACAGGTTGCCCGTTCTGAACGTGTTGTTTCATGATCTTGCGCGCCACGTCGGCGTCGACTTTGCCATAGGCCACTTTGGGCTGGTCTCCCAGGACGACCTGGACGATGGGTTCCTGCTCGCACAGGCCGATGCAGCCGGTCTGGGTTACGGTCACGCCGCTGACATGCTCAGCCTCGATAAAGCCCAGGACGCTTTTCATAGTGTCGCGGGCGCCCGCGGCGATGCCGCAGGTGCCCATCGCGACGATGACCTGGATGTTGCCAGGCATGGCTTTCATCTGTTTTTTCTGCAGCGCCTCTTCCCGAATGCGCTTGAGCTCATCAAGAGACTTAATGGCAGGCATCTGTTTCTCCTTTAGTGTTCGGGTACGGTTTGCAGCGCAACTTCTTCGATACCTTGTTCGAACAGGCCGCGCAGAAACGTCAATACTTCAGGCTCGGTCAGCGAGATATCGCCAAGCTCACTTTTCAATTCCCCGCTCTCAAACAGGAAATCCTGGCTCCGGTTGTTTTTGTCTGTCACTCGATACAGGAATATCCAATCGATTTGTGGGTGCGAGATCAGCAGGGTCAAAAAGGTGGAGGAGAGATCTCCAAGCGGCATCCGGTCAATGTGGCTGTGGCGGAATTCCGCTTCCGCCCATGTCCCTCGACCGACTTCTGATTGCAGGCTAAAACTTCCATCCGCCATCTCGGCTGCCAGCTTCAGCAGTGGAATGCCAAGCCCTACACGACGCGTGGTGCGGGTGGTGTAAAACGGATCCTGGACTTGCTGCGCGGTGGCGGCATCCATGCCGCGACCATCGTCGATCACACAGGCCGTGAGACGGTCATGGAACAAGTCTTCATGGACATGGACGCTGATGTTTTTGCTCTCTGCTGCAACACTGTTTTCAGCGATATCGAGCAGGTGCAGGGCGATCTCTCTCATGGTTCTACTGCTGCACCTTTCTCAGGATCTGGGGGAACTTGTTCGGTCGAACTTTGCCCTGCACTTCTTCGTTGACAACCACCACGGGCGCCTGGCTGCAGGCTCCCACGCAGCGACATTCTTCCAGCGTAATCTGCCCATCGGGTGTCGTCTGACCCAGCTCGATGTTCAGCATCTGCTTGGCTTTTTCCACCAGCTGGGGCACGCCAGCGACGTAACAGGCGGTTCCCAGGCAGAACTTGATCGTGTGCTTACCGCGGGGCTGCGTCTTGAAGAAGGAGTAGAAGGTCACCACGCCATGGACTTGACCAAGTGGCACATTCAATTTCCTGGCGATGTAGGCTTGCATGGAGGGTGATACGTGACCGATCTCTGTCTGCACCTGGTTGAGGACGAGCATTACGGCGCCAGGTCGTTCCCTGTTTTCGGCAATTGCCTGCTCGATCATGGCTTTCTGTTCCGCAATCATCAGCGGGTCGTTTTCCGGGATTTCCTTCAGCACACGGTTCATAATTGGACACCTTTGACATTAATTGTGATTATTTTCACAATTAGTTTAATCTCTCCTGTAAAAATCGTCAATCGCCAAATGTCACATAAAAACGGTAACATTTCGTGAGATTGCTTATTGCTCGATGTATACACTACGACCGCTCACGTGCTTGAAGGCCATGCGGATGTCCTCCAGGGTAGGGGAGGCAAGAGTAAGAATTGTCGTGCCGAGAAACTCGTCCAAGCGGTGGACATCGCCGCTCTGGATCAAGGGATAACCGCGGAGAGCGGGAAAGGTCATGGAGGCGCGCTCGGGGGTGCTATGACGGGAGATCTCGAAGGCCGGCACGTTCCAATTTTCCGAGATCAGGCCGAGGATTGGTAATAGACCGTAGGAAGCTCTCTCCACATGTGCCGGGATGACGATCCCACCCAGCGCGTTGACACGATCAAATATCTCGTCGACGGAGAATTGCGTAGAGGTCAACAATAGACGTGGTTCGCTCCGAATAAACTCGCCAGTTTTGTCCACCACAAATTGCTCGCCGAAGTACTCTGGGCGATTGGGCAGGTCTGGAAGGGATTGGTCCACCTGTCCCTGCCAGATGGCGATTGCATCAAGGTTTTCGAACAGCGTGAGCAGATGAACATCCTCACGCGACTGGACTTCCATCCCTGGCAGTACGGTCAATCGAGTCCCGGCAGCGGCACTTTGCACCGCCTCGACGTTGGCGCTGGCGTTGTGGTCGGTGATCGCGATCAGGTCGATCTGCCGTTCGAGTGCTCCCTGCACGATGAGCGGAGGAATCATTTCCACCTCGGCGCAAGGGGAAAGCACCGTGTGGACGTGCAGGTCGGCTCGAAACTCTTTCATCGTTCCGTGCTCGCTCAGTCGCGAAGACCCAGCTCCCAGAGCTTGCCGTTGATCTCGTACGTGGGCTGCGATGTGGAGAGCAGGATCACGCCCTGCTGGTTTGCTTTCGCAATCGAAGCAGCATCGGGTTGAGCATTCTCTGTGATGATGATGGCAGCCAGCTCATTGAGTGCCGCGACGGCGACGATATTCAGGTGCGCCTGGAGAGTGATCCAGACGTGGCCCTTCTTTGCTCCCGCCATCACGCACGAGAGCAGGTCCGAGCTATAGCCGCCGGTGGGCGTGATGCTCGCGAAATCGCGGCTATCCGTTAACACAGTCAAATCGAGCTGATCAATGATCTGTTGAAGGTTCATTTGCCTGTCCATCCCGGCTTACGCCGACGGTCCGGTTGGGAATGTAAATCCGCATAACCAGCTTTGTGCCTTTGCCAACCGTGGAACTGAGTTCGATCTCATCCACACAGCGCTTCATGTTGACAAGGCCCATGCCGGCCCCGAAGCCCATTTCGCGTACGTGCTCGGTGGCAGTGGAATAGCCGGGCTGGAAGACCTGTTCGGTATCCGCGATGCCCGGTCCGTCATCTGTGGCTGACATTGTTATGCGGTGGGGCTCCACTTCGAGCTTGAGGATGCCGCCGTTGGTCGTGTGGATGATGAGGTTCATCTCCGCCTCGTAGACCGCGATGCAGCAGCGTCGCGTGAGCTGGGGGTCCGCGCCCAGGCGGAGGAGGGCACGTTTGATATGGCTCGAGGCCTTGCCTCCCTGCGTGAAATCCCCCGCCTTGATGGTGTAGCGCATCACAAGCGTCGTGCGCTCGGAGATGATGTCTTCGAACAGGTGGCTGGCGCGGTAACGGCGGACCTCCTCTTCCTTGTAGTCCCTCTGCAGCGCCACCAGGATGCCGCGGGTGATGTCGCCTTTGGTGATCATCCCCACCAACTTGTGATTTTCATCCAATACCGGCAGGCGCCCGAGTCCCTTCTCGGTGAAGGTGCGCAGGGCTTTGACGATCGACTCGTAGCTGGCGACTGTCACAACCTCGCGGGTCATGTACTGGCTGGCAGTCGCCTCAAGATCGTTTTTTTGCATGGCCCGCACAATATCCTCGAGGCTGAGAATCCCGATGAGTCTGTCCTCTTCCACAACTGCAAGACCGGATATGCGGTGTATTCTCAGGATCTCGAGCACCTGCGAGAGGGGCATCTCCGGCGAGGCAGTTCGTAGGGCGGTGGTCATCACCTCACGGATCTTCAGATCGTAGGAAAGCTCCTCGACGCGGTTGATCTCATGGGCATCCTGGTCGGTGATGGGCCGACCGTGACGTCCATGCATCTCCTGTTCGGTCGGGAGCCTAGCTGGAGGGCACATTCGACTCAAAGCTCGGCAGCCCGGCGCGATGCAGCCGTCCACACAGCTCGAACATGCCAAACGGGCTGGTGATCAGGGGCAGCTTCTCCTGGGTGGCAATGTCAACGGTTTCGGGCTGGGGTTGTTTGCCGCGCACAAAGATGATGGCGCGGAACTCGGCGATCTGGGCCGTGCGGACGACCTGAGGGTTGGTCAGGCCGGTCAGCAGGACCGCTTTAGGCTGGCTGGAGGCAAGCACGTCGCTCATGAGGTCCGCGCCGCAGCCACCGCGGATCTTGATATCCATATCGACCTCAGGGTTCAGAGGCGTCCCCTCTACCAGTGTAATGATCTCTCTCAAATTCATAGAGGTAAAAATCCTTTCACCACAGATTGCATCCTGATACAGAGACGCGCTGGTGGAACTTGCAGCGCTATTTCCGTATCCTGCCCATCATACGTCCTGCCTGGAGGAACTGTCAGAGACGTTCATCAGGTTTTATAGTGATAAATTTCACAAATTAAACCAGAAAAAGAGCCGCCCAGAGAAGGGCGGCTTGGGAATGACACTATACATTGGATTGGCATTGTCGGTCATCACCAGGTAGGGCGAGCCAGAATGATGGACGTTAGCGTGTTTCGTTGTGCGTGATTGGGGGAGCGATGTTCTGTAATGAGCCACGATGTTTCTGGTGTTTCAGACTCGCCACTACTGCACCCTATTATATAGACGACATTTTCTTTTGGAAGTTGCATTCTTCATATTTTAGGAGGATACTTGTCATATTAAGGAGAGTCAGGCATTTCCAGCCTCACCGGCGTTCCGAGCCGCACCGTATTCTGAATCTCCGCGATGGTGCCGGTGTGCAGCATCAGCTCACGGATCCGCTCCGGGCTGGCATCTGCCTCGACCTTTGCCCGGTACAGGATGTTGGAGGCTGGCCTGCCGGGACTTTCGAAATCCCCCTCGACTTCGACCTCCACACTCTGCACTTCGATACCTGCTTTGGCAGCCTCGCGATAAATGTCATTGCAGTAGCAGGTGGCGAGGGCGAGAAAGAGCAGCTCGCCGCCGCTCACCCTCGACCCCCCGCCCTCTCTGGCTCCAACAGGCAGGGACTGTTGCTTCTCGCCAACCCGAAGAGTGATCTGCTGGGAGCCCCGTTCGTTCTGCAGGCGTGCACTGTATTTCATGAGCGCTCCTCCGCACGTGTCTGGACCCGCTGGCTGTTGGAATAGACGTTGAAGCGGTCGCGCCGGGCGTAGCCGATCAGGGTAATACCATAGCGCTCCGCCATCTCGATCGAGAGTGAGCTGGGCGAGGTGCGTGAGATCAGGACCGGCGCCTGGATGCGCGCCGCCTTCTGTAGCATTTCCGAGCTGATCCGTCCGGTAGTGATCAGAATCCGTGTCCGGGGCCAAACCTTGTTCAGGAGGCACAACCCCGCGATCTTGTCTAGGGTGTTGTGCCTGCCGATATCGTCGGCGACAAAGACGATCTTTTCCCCATCGCAGAGTGCAGACGTATGGACGCCGCCTGTCTCACGATACAGCTCCTGGACCTCGATCAGCATCTCGACGATACGCCCGACCGCCTCTGCCGGGATCCGGGGCTGGTCGCCATCGAAGGAGACATCGGGGCGCGCCAGAGCGTCCACTGCTGTGACGCCTCCGGTGCATCCCGACGTCCGTCGCCAGGACTGGGGTTGCTCCACGCTGTGGTTCAGCCACACGTCCACGTTGTCGCCGTGCTCGCAGACTCGTACATGCTCCACTTCCTCTATGGATTGGATGATGCCCTCGTTGTAGAGGAATCCAACGGCCATGGCTTCGAGATGGACCGGCGTGCACATAAACGTCAGCCAGACCTGGCCGTTGACGGTCAACGAGACCGGACTTTCGACAATGGTCTCTGCGTCGAATGGCTTCCATTTTCTGAACTCGAATCGCTCGTAATGGATGGCTTTCTGAGGGGTAATCATTCTCTCTCCAACCGGTAAATGCTGTTCTGTCATTGCGAGGAGCACTTCGGGGGATGAAGCAATCTCCTGCTTGCGCGGAGTCTCCAATTATCGCCGCTTCGACTGCTGGCTCGCCCCGCTCAATCCAATCCGGGTGTTCCTCCCGGAGGCGGAAATATGCCTCATATCTTATCCCAATTTTCAGGCAATGTGGGCGGTGTCCAGCCGGGATCGGGCATCCAATCCAGCCCGTCGCCGCCCGTTCTTTTTGCCTCTGGCGTAATTTTCTTCCACCATGCATGTTGCTCCAGGTTGAATAGCTAGAACTGGCTCTTGCACCCTATCCTTTACTACAAAGGTCGGCATGGCATGCCAGATCCGATTCCGATAGATTCCCCTCCATGCAATGATGTCACCCGGCTTCCATAGGTGAGGCATAGACTATTGCAGCCTGTCCCTGCATGCCTATTTCTCATCGATCATACAATTCTTAATCGCTTTCCATTCTGGATTTGTTTCAGACATGAATTGCCGGTCGACTTTGTAAAAATTCATCTGTAGCTTCAAAGTATCGAACGCTTGTCGGGTGGCTGGCGGATCTCCATCATATTGATAGGGCCTAAAATTCGACGGATGCCGGGCAGACATTAGAAGCTGCCCCTGAACTTGAGGAATCTCCGCCGGAGCGTCTACATAGTATTTGGCATTTTCCATAACGAAGCCATTGTTCTGGCAGATTACCGGCGCG
>DAITPI010000120.1:0-10341 GCA_036833655.1 Anaerolineales bacterium
TTCTGGGGTGTGGATAAGCCCTATCAGCAGCTTCCGCCGCACACACTATTTCTCGCGGAGGACTACCGCGACAACTTCAAGAGCATTATTGATAAACTCAGCCTGCCAGCCAACCCGAGTCTGTATGTCCACGCTCCTGCGCGCCTCGACCCATCGATGGCGCCCGAGGGTCAGGACACCATAATCGGCATCGTCCCTGTGGGCCATTTGAGCGAGGATGGCGAGCAGGATTGGGCGGCGATTCGGGACGCGGCGCGCCAGCACGTCTTCCGCCGCCTGAGGACTCTTGGCATCACAGACCTGGAAGAGCACATCAAGTTCGAGGTGAACTACACACCGCTCTCCTGGCGCAAGCGCTACAACCTGATGAAGGGTTCCACACACGGACTGTGTCATAACCTGACGCAACTCGCCTACTTCCGTCCCGCGAATAGGCATTCCCGGTATCACAACCTGTATTTCGTGGGAGCAAGCACGCGGCCCGGAACCGGAATCCCGACGGCCCTGGTCTCAGGCCGCCTGTCTGCCGAACGCATTCTGGACGATCTTCCTTAAATCAACAACCCAGCCAGCACCCCTGTCCAGTCGGATAGTCGAAGACTCTCCCATTGGCGGGGGAGTCTTTTTCTTGGTTTATTTATGATCAGCGTAGAAAGCCCCAGGGCGAACAATCGAGCCTTGCATAGCAAGACCATCACAACACACCATAGAACCAGAAAAGGAAACTGACAATGACGGAACTTACCTCATTTGCGAACCTCGGTCACAACCCGTTCATTGCTTTGACCACCTATCGGAAGAATGGCGTACCTGTCATGACCCCCGTCTGGTTCGTCCAGCAGGACAGCAAGCTTTTTGTCTGGACCGCGGCAGATAGCGGGAAGGCAAAACGGCTGAGGAAGAATCCGTGTGTCCAGGTGGGGCTGAGCAATCACAGCGGGAAGCTTCTCGGCGCCGTGCATGAAGGATCTGCGCATTTTGTGGCGAAAGCAGAGTATCCGGCGCTCGAAAAAGCCTTTAAAGCCAAGTATGGCTGGCAAGTGCTCCTTTTTTCACTGATCTGGAAAGTCCAGGGACACCCTCACACGTATATTGAGATCACACCGCCCAACTCGTGAGCATCTCGAAGTTCGCGGAGCGGACCGGCGAATCCTCAGTACATCCAATACATCCTAACCCCAATCAGAAAAGAGGTGCTTACATGAACATGGATCTACTCATCAACCTGTTTGCATTTGTCGTCCTGACGGCTCTGTGGCTCGGGTTCGGAGCTGCCCTGCTCCTGAAACCGGAATTACTGAACAAAGCCTGGCGGATGTTCCGGGGCTGGAATATTCTGGTTCAGCTCTTGGTCGCGTTGCTTGTGCTGCCGGTGGTGCTGGGGCTCTGGGTCTGGCATACCCGCTGGCCCGCCTGGCTGCGCCTGGTCGTGGTCGCCGGCCTGGCCTGGATGACGGTGTACACCTTCTTCCCGCGACTGTTGTTCGGATGAACGTTTGCCTTTTTCCCATCAGGAGCTTCTCATGCGAGATCGAATCCTCAATGTTGTCGCCTTTGTCGTTCTGACCGCTCTGTGGCTTGCCTTTGCCGCTGCCCTGCTCTTCAACCGTGGACTGCTCGATTCGGCCTGGCAAACCTTCCTGGGCTGGCCGCTCCTCCTTCAAATCGTTGTAAGCCTTCTCGTTCTACCGGTCCTGGCAGGTCTATGGATCTGGGAGACATCCTGGCCGCTCGTGCTGCGACTCGTTCTGGTGTTCGGGCTCGCCTGGGTCACCATCTATACGTTCTTCCCGCGCAAGAAGTGATATATGAAAGCGCCCATCAAGCTGGAAGAGATCGCCCTGGTCTTGCTCGCGTTCTATCTCTTCCTCTCCCTCGATTATGCCTGGTGGTGGTTCCCGGTGCTCTTCTTCGTGCCGGACGTCAGCCTGGCAGGATATCTCTTCGGGCAGAAAGCCGGCGCACTGACTTATAACGTGATCCATCACAAGGCGCTGGCAGTTGTGCTCTATCTTGCCGGCAGCCTGATCCGCTTTCCCGGACTGCAACTCGCCGGTGTGGTGATGCTGGGGCACTCGAGTTTCGATCGTGCGCTGGGTTTTGAATTACAAAATAATCCGCAAAGCTGAATCGAAAGGAAAACAACCATGTCGCAGACCCTGATCGCTCTTTCTGTGTGGCTGCATGCCCTGGCGACTGTCGTCCTGATCGGGCATTACCTGCTGCTTGCCCTCCTGTACATCCCTGTGCTGGCGGGGCACGGAGCCCTGTTGAGCGAGATCTCAAAACGCAGCAGATTGTGGCTATATGTCTCCCTGGGGATCTTCATCATCACCGGCACCTATCTCATGCTGATCGATACGGGTTACCTCGGATTTATGAATTTCGGCAATTTCTGGGGAGTTGTGATGCTCTTGAAGCACCTTCTGGTCTTTGTGATGCTCGGGTTGGGATTGTGGTACAACGCGCTGCTGCGCGTGGGACCCATGATGGCGTCCAACAACAGCGCGGAGCTGGGAGTCCGTCGTTTCCGTACTTACTCCAATCTGATGGCGATCACGGGCGTGTTGATTCTGCTGCTCACCGCGCTGGCACAGATCCAGTAGCCGGCGAGTCAGGCGGCGAAGAAGGCATACAGTTCCTGGAATGTCGCCTCAGGCGTTTGTTCGGCAAAGTAGTGATTGCCTTCGATCGCTCCCCCGCGCACGTCATCTGCCCAATCGCGCCAGACGGCGAGCACGTCATACCACTTGCCCACATGACCCTCCTGGCTCCATAACGCGAGCACGGGGCACCGGATGCGCTTCACCCCACGGTCGGCTTCATCGAGTTGATAGTCGATGCTGGCTGCCGCGCGGTAGTCTTCACACATGGCGTGGATCGTCTCCGGGTTGTGGCAACAGCGCAGATAATCGGCAAGCGCCTCGGGGTGAAATTTCTCGCGCCCCACGCGGAAGTAGTAGTTATCCGGGTTCGCACCGATCATCCGCTCGGGGAGCGGGTACGGCTGCGCGAGGAAAAACCAGTGCCAGTAGCCAAGGCCAAACGCCATGTCCGCGCGGCGGAAGGCTTCGCCCGTCGGCACGATATCCAGAATAGCCAGCTTGCTCACGCGTTCGGGGTGGTCGAGCGCCAGTCGATAGGCGCAGCGCCCGCCCCGGTCATGGCCCGCCACCGAGAAGCGCTCGAAGCCAAAATGGCGCATCAGGGCGACCTGATCCTGCGCCATGACCCGCTTCGAATAGGGCATGTGATCGGGCGTCGTCTCGGGTTTGCTGCTCTCGCCGTAGCCGCGCAGGTCCGGGGCGATCACGGTAAAGTCCCGCCTCAGGCGAGGCGCGAGGGCGTGCCACATCATATGGGTCTGCGGGTGCCCGTGGAGCAGCAACAGCGGCGGACCGCTGCCCCCGTGGCGGACGCGTAACGTCACTTCCCCCAGATCGATCATCGATAGAGTAAATCCTTCGAACATTTCACAATTATATCGATTACGTGAGAGCTGTGCCCCGCGCGCAGTGGCGAAAAGAATGGGCGATTGATCTGCTCACCACGGAGTTCACCGAGATTTCTAAAGGGTTTTCTCTGTGCGCAAAGCGTCAGTGGGCTCCGTGGTGAACCTCTCCGGCAAGCCCACACAAGTAGCCACTCCCGCCCCGCGCGAGCAAATGGTGCTCACCGGACCAATGGAATCAAGAGGTAAGGAACCTCCTGCCTGTTCGCGGCTGCTCGAGCACGATATTGTGTAGACACCGTATACGCCCAAGTTTGTGGGAAGCGTCACTGTTTTCCGCCAGGCACGTTTATCACAGTGTGAGCAAATGTGAGCGGTCAGAGCTGACTATCACTCCCATCCCGATCAAACGAGAAGAAGAGTTATGTAGCCCGGTGAGCCAGTCCCGGGAGAACACCCCGTAATGGATACGGACGACTCGGAACCGAAACCGGTCGCGGTGATCGTGGCCCACCCGGACGATGAAACGCTGTGGGCAGGCGGCACGCTCCTGAGCCAGCCCACCTGGCATCCCTTTATTATCAGCCTGTGCCGGGCGAGCGACCCCGACCGCGCCCCGAGATTTTTCCAGGTGCTGAACATTCTCGGCGCGGAGGGCGCGATGGGCGATCTGGATGATGGACCCGGGCAGATTCCTCTGGAGGAACGAGAAGTCCAGAAAACGATCCTGGGGCTTCTGCCACAAAAACAGTTCGACATCATCCTGACCCACAGTCCTGCTGGAGAGTACACCCGCCATCGCAGGCACGAAGAGATCGGCAGGGCAGTGATCCGGCTGTGGAATGATGGTCAACTATTGACCGACGAATTGTGGATCTTTGCCTACGAAGATGGCGCCAGGCGATATCTTCCCGGGCCGATCACAACGGGAACTGTGTACCGCCTGCTACCTGAAGATATCTGGCGAGAAAAATATCGCCTCATCACCCAGACCTACGGTTTTGAGGAAGATGGTTTCGAAGCCAAAACCACGCCCCGTGCGGAAGCGTTTTGGCGATTCACCGATGCAGGGGAGGCCCGGCACTGGTTGGAGAGCGAGGCGTTCCGAAATGAAAGTCCTACTTCTATATGATTATCCCCCACCTCCTGCGGGCCTGGCGACCCAGGGCGATCTTCTCCATCGAGGGCTGCTCGAGATCGGCGTCGAGGCCTATGCGGCTCCTTTCGAGTCGGCACCGGAAAAGGAATGGTACTATCGCTGGTTCAAGCCTGATGTGGTGGTCGGCATCGGTTACTGGGGGCATACTCCGCAGCTCGTTCTTCATCCTCAACGTTATGGAGTCCAGCCTGTTCCCTGGCTGGTAGCAGATGGGTATATTGCCAACTATCAAGAGGTATTGAACGCGCTGCCGCTCATCCTGGTCACGTCCAACTGGGTCAAGGAAGTCTACATGCGGGATGGCATCAGGGGCGATAACATCGAAGTATTACCAGTAGGCTGTGATACGGATGTGTTTCAGTATCACGCAAGAACAGACGAGAAGGTCCTGGCTGTCCGGCAGATGCTGGAGGTTCACCCCGATGATTTACTGATTTTCACAGTCGGCGGGGACGCTGCCTCGAAGGGAGCGCAGGAAGTGATGCACGCGCTGGCAATGATCAACAACCGGGTGCCAGGCTGGAAATATGTCTGCAAAGTTTGGCCGCAATCGCGCACGACGCTTCAAAATGTGACCGATCTGCAAACTGCCAGGCAGCTAGGTCTGGAAAGGAAAGTGAGCTTTCTGACAAGCACGACCTCCCGGAACCTGATGCCCTATCTGTTTGGCGCCTGTGATATCTATGCCGCGCCCTCGCGCCTGGAAGGGTTTGGCATGGCGCAGGTAGAAGCCGGTGCATGTGAGCGGCCGGTCATCGGCATCAAAGCCATGGGGATGCTGGATACGCTGGTGCATGCAGAGACCGCCTTCCTCGCCAATGTTGCGCAAGAGATCATTCTGAATGAAGCGATCCTCGGGAAGGAATCTGGCTTCGCCAGGAGACGGAAAGTTGTGTTTCCCCAGCCCCGCGTTGCCGAATATCGCGCCAGCGTGGACGATATCGCTCATTATTTGCTGACTCTTATGAAGGACGCAGACCTGCGTGAAAAGATGGGCAAGGCTGGCAGAGCCCGGGTCGTGGAACGCTTCGATTATCGGGTGGTCGCCCGGCGATTCGTACAGATTATTCGTGAAAAACTCGGAATAGAATAAGCCCTCTATGTCCGCAACGACCAGACAGGATATTGAAGAAGCCAAACAGGCTGCACTCGAAGTGCTGCTTCACAACCGGAGGGGGCCCTACCAGGGACTGCCACGCACCGCCGGCTGGGGTTATCCGGAGCCGTATACGAGAGACCTGCTGATCTCGCTCCTCGGCATTGGCGTTTCCGGGAACAGTGAGCTGATCGAGAGTATTCGCGAGGTGCTGGAGACACTTGCACAGAACCAGACAAAGCATGGCCATATCCCTTCCCTGGTCCACGATAAGGATGACGTGGGCGCCAGCGACACCACCCCGCTGTTTCTACTGGCACTTGGCATCTTTAGAAGCCTGACCGGTAACGAGAAGTTTCTACAAGAAGCTGCACAGAAGGCTCTGACATGGATGGCGTACCAGAGTCCGGGGGATCGCTATGTGGTGGCACAAGAGCCAACCAGCGACTGGCGCGACGAGCAATGGGTGCTGGGATACGGACTCTATGTGAACACACTGGCATATAGCTACCTGCGACTCTTCGACCAGCATGACGAGGCAGAGCAGCTGCTCAGGGCGATGAAGCATTTCACGATCCGGGGAGGTGTGATCCATAAGCACATCCATGAGGGTCTGGTTGTGCCGCATAAGCCGTATTACGCCCTCTGGTCCTACAAAATCTATAGCAGCGAACGCTTTGACCTGCTGGGGAATAGCCTGGCAATCCTCTCCGGCATTGCCTCGCCCAGTAGGGCGGAAGAGATGGTCACATGGATCGAGGAGGAGTGCGCCAGCATGAGAAGAAAGGGCGAATTGACGCTCGACCTCCCGCCGAATTTCTTTCCCTTTATCCAGCCGCAAGACCCCGACTGGCAACCGCGTTACCGGAAATTCAACAAGCCGGGCGACTATCACAACGGCGGAATCTGGCCCTTCATCGTTGGGTTCTATGTGGCTGCCCTGGTCGCTGCAAGGAAATATTCGCTTGCCGAAGAAAAGCTGCTGGCGCTGACACAAGCCGTAAGGGCTTCCAATACCCGGCTCAATAAGAATCTCAAGTTCGGCTTCAACGAATGGCTGAAAGCCCAGAGCGGACGTCCCATGGGGCAGAACTGGCAAACGTGGTCCGCGGCGCTCTATCTTTATGCTGCAAGATGCGTTGAGGAGCGCACGACTCCGTTCTTCGAGGAGATCCGGCAGGCTTCTCGTTAGGCGGGTCGCTGCCTGGAAACGGTCCTGTCCAGACTATCCAACTGGACAGTGAGAACTCGCCTCCTGACAGTGGGATTTTTGCATTCAGGGGGCTATGATGTATTCCGGTGGCACCAGAAGGTGCCGGTCCAAAGCAACCACAAGGAGAACAAATGACAGGCGCTGTCATTCAAACATCGTCGCTCACCCGGCGCTTCGGGGAAAAGAACGCTGTGGATCAACTGACTCTAGAGGTCCAGCCGGGGGAAATCTTCGGCTTCCTCGGCCACAACGGAGCGGGGAAGACGACCACCGTCCGCCTGCTGAACGGGGTGCTCGAACCGACATCCGGTCAAATCAAAGTGCTCGGTCTGGATCCGCAGACGCAGGGACCTGCCCTCCGCCTCCAGACCGGCGTGCTGACCGAGACGCCCTCGCTCGATGAGCGCCTCACCGCTCGCGAGAACCTCTCCTTCTACGCGGACCTGTACGAGGTTCCCTCGCTTGAGGTCTCCGCGCGGGTGAATTCCCTGCTGGCGGAGTTCGAGCTGGCGGATCGCGCCGACGATAAGGTCGGCGGCTACAGCAAGGGGATGAAGCAGCGCCTGGCTCTGGCGCGCGCTTTGCTCCATAACCCCGAAGTGATCTTCCTCGATGAGCCGACCGCGGCGCTCGACCCGGTGGCCGCGCGACACGTCCACACCCTAGTGGAGACTCTCGCCCGCCGGCAGGGCTGCACGGTGTTTCTCTGCACCCACAACCTGGTGGAGGCACAAAAGCTGTGTGACCGCGTGGCGGTCATGGAGCAGGGTCGACTGGTGGCTCTGGGGACGCCTGCCGAGCTCACACGCCAGTACGTCAAGCGCCTCGAGGTCGATCTAGAGGTGGACCCCGTCCAGGTCGATTTGGCGTTGCAGGTCCTGGGCAAGCTGCAAGAGCTCGTGCTCAGCACCCCGAAACGGGAGAAAGAGCTCCTGACGATGACGCTTGCCGGGCGGGAATCCATCCCGGAGTTGTTAGCCATTCTGCTGCAGAACGGCTTGCGGGTATACCGGCTCGCACCGCAGGAGGTCAACCTTGAGGAAGTCTATTTCGCGTTGCACGGAGGTGCGGCATGAACACACGCGCCACACAGGCCATTATCCGTAAGGACTTGAAAGTCGCCATGCAGAACAAGGGTGTGATCCTACCGATCATCATCCTGCCGATGATCCTGTTCGTGGTCCTACCATGGATCATGGCTTATGCCTCCAGCGCGGCTGGCACAGCCGGCGCTTCGATGGGCAATCTCGACGAGATCCTGAAACGCATGCCAGCGGGATTGCTCAATGAGCTGAGCCGGTACACCCTGGAGCAGCAGATGATCGTCTTTAGCCTGGTCTATATGCTCGCGCCGATGTTCCTGATCATGCCGCTGATGGTGTCGTCGGTGTTCGCGGCGGATAGCTTTGCCGGTGAAAAAGAGCGCAAAACCCTCGAGGCGCTGCTCTATACGCCCACCACAGACCGCGAGCTGTTCACCGCCAAGTTGCTCGGCGCCTGGCTGACAGCCGTCGGGACAGCGTTATTGAGTTTCCTGGTCTATGCAATCATGGTCAATGCCGCCGGCTGGCACAGCCTGGGACACATCTTCTTCCCGAACTGGATGTGGATCGCCCTGGTGCTCTGGGTCACGCCTGCCGTCGCGGGACTGGGACTGGTCGTGATGGTCTTTGTCTCTGTCCGGGCGCAGGGATTCCAGGATGCGTACCAGATCGGTGGGATGGTGGTGCTGCCGGTCCTGCTCCTGATGGTGGGACAGCTTTCCGGGGTGATGTACTTCAGCGTCGGCGTGGTCCTCGCAGTGGGACTCGTGATCTGGATCCTCGATCTCGTGCTGCTTCGACTTGCCAGCAAGGGATTCCGGCGCGGCGAGCTGATGGCAAGATTGTGAGCTGCTTACGTCTGCGCCGTCCCCGGCGCAGGGGACATAATTGGAGCCGGCTCACGGCTCTGTCCTCGGCCGTCCCACCGACTATCCACCCGGATAGTTGAAAACTCCCCTGTTGGCAGGGGAGTTTTATTTTGCCGGTCCCTATAATGCAAATGAAAAAGGAACCGACCATGTTCGAAAACCGGATCGCTCCCTTCGAGGCTGCTCATCTCCTGGATCGTCACTTGGACCAGAACATCTACGCGCAGCAGTACAATACGGCGCTCAGCCAGTTCAGGTCCGCGCTGCTTCGAGCAAGGCTCCTCCGGCTCGCGAGAGCGCTTTCCAGGCGTCCGTCCAAACTGTACGATTTGAATTCGCTCAAGCCTGGCTTGCGCGTGCGCGGCAGCTTCTACGCCGGGGTTCAGGTCGTGCCGATCCGCGCGATCATCGGTTCGGAGGGCCGGGCCGCCGACTTCGACATGCAGTTCCGCCCGGTCAGTGAAGCGGCGCGGGAGCGCTGGGTCAACATGGCAATCGTATACCTCGCCCGCCTTCCGCTGCCTCCCATCCAGCTGATCCGCGTGGGTACTGCATACTTTGTGCGCGATGGGCACCACCGCATATCGGTCAGCCGCGCCTTCGGGCAAGTCGCCATGGATGCGGAAGTGATCACCTGGAATGCAACCCCTCCCTTTCCCTGGGAATCCAGGAGGCCTGCGGAAAACCCGAGCCTGGTAGAAAGCCCTCACCTGTCCATCTGACCAGTCGATAACTCCCCTTTTGACAGGGGAGTTTTTTTCTCCCTGGCTGTATCCTGAATCCGGTGGCATCCGACATGCCTGTTTCACTGTAACCAGGAGGATCACCCTGAACAAGACCCCCGCCTTCTATATTTTTCTCGGGCTGCTGGCTGGGAGCATCGTTGGCTCTGGGATCGGGGCGTTATGAGGGGACTTCATCTATGGGATGCAGCTTGGAGTCCTTGCCGGTACATTCATCGGATGGGTAATCAGCTCGCCGGCTTTTCAGAAATAGAGCCACCGTACCTCACGGTTGCGGCTCCAGGATACATAGCTTTCACGCAAGGAGAATGATCGTGGACAAAACGTTCGGCTACTATATTTTTGGGGGCTTGCTCATTGGGGCAGTATTTGGATCGATCTGGACCGCGGGCGGAAATCGGTCGATGGGAACCGGAGTGGGCGCTCTGGCTGGCGTGTTCCTTGGCTGGTTTATTGCGGCGGCGGTTCTCCAGCTAAAGAAGAAAGAAAAATAGTCTAGAGAAAGAGAGAAGGAATTCAACATGGATAAGACAACGAAGACGATTTTGATCGTTCTGGGCTCGCTGCTGGTGCTGTGCGCCTGCACCACCGCCGTGCTCCTCGGCACGGGATTATGGTCGTTTGGCAAAGTCCTGCAATTTGCCGATCAGAGCACCAGCGAAGACCCTCAGGAAGTGGCGCAGATCGCCTCCGAGATCGCCGACTTCGACCTGCCGGCGGGCTTCACCACCCAATATGGCATGAAAATCGCACAATTCAGTATGGTG
>DAITPI010000121.1:0-10186 GCA_036833655.1 Anaerolineales bacterium
GAACCGTGAGCATCCGGCTGAGTTTTTCTACGACAACCTCATGATGGGCGCGGAGCTGATGCACCAGGCTTACAAGAATGGCGTGGGCAAGTTCGTCGCCATCGGCACCGTGTGTGCCTATCCCAAGTTCACCCCGGTGCCGTTTAGGGAAGAGAATCTCTGGAACGGCTATCCCGAGGAGACCAACGCCCCGTACGGACTGGCCAAGAAGATGATGCTGGTGCAGGCGCAAGCCTATCGCCAGCAGTACGGGTTCAATGCCATCTTTCTCCTGCCCGTGAACCTCTACGGACCGCGCGATAACTTCAATTTACAATCCTCGCACGTCATCCCGGCGCTGATCCGCAAAGCCATGGAAGCCTGTGACCGCGGCGACTCTGAGCTGCCGGTGTGGGGCGACGGCTCTCCGACCCGTGAATTCCTGTATGTGGAAGACGCCGCCGATGGCATCGTCACCGCCGCGGAAAAGTACAACGGCGACCAGCCTGTGAACCTGGGTTCTGGCTACGAGATTTCTATTAAAGACCTGGCAGAGATGATTGTCCGCATGACCGGCTTTACGGGCAAGCTCGTCTGGCAGATCGACAAGCCCAACGGCCAGCCCCGCCGCGGCCTCGACGTGTCGCGTGCGAAGGAGTATTTCGGCTGGAGCGCGCAGGTTCCCTTCGAGGCAGGCATGCGCCGGACGATCGAGTGGTTCAAGGAAAATCGAGACAAGATAAAGTAACCTTTATGTCATTGCGAGGGAGCCCTTTAGGCGACCGAAGCAATCTCCTCCTATCGATGGAAAAGAAATGACTGAACTAGCCAGACACGAACCCACTACGATTTACATCAAGCCTTCCAAAGGTTTCACGGCCCTAAACCTGCGCGACCTGTGGGTATATCGCGAGCTGGTCTTTTTCATGGTCTGGCGCGACATCAAAGTCCGCTACAAGCAGACACTGCTGGGCGCGGCCTGGGCAATCCTGCAGCCTGTGCTGACCATGCTGGCGATGTTTTTTCTGTTTGGTAAAGTAGCAAAACTGCCTACCGATAACGTGCCGTATCCCATCTTTTCCTATACCGCCCTCCTTCCGTGGGGATTGTTCGTCGCTGCGCTCAATCAGGGCAGTCGGTCTCTGACGTCTAACCACAACATGATCACCAAGGTCTATTTTCCAAAGTTGATCCTGCCCCTGGCTTCCGTGATTGCCGGGCTGGTGGATTTTGCGATTGCCTCTGTCATCCTGGTGGGCTTATTCATTTACTACAAAGTGACGCCTGCCTGGAATCTGCTGTGGGTTCTGCCGCTCTTTCTACTCCTGGCAATTATTACCGCGCTCGGCGTGGCGTTGTGGCTTTCAGCGATCAACGTCAAATATCGCGACGTCAATTATGTGCTGCCTTTCCTGACCCAGTTCTGGCTTTTTGCCACGCCGGTTGCCTACTCGGCAAAGATCATTGCCGAGAAGTGGCAGCTCGTGTACTCCTTGAACCCCATGGCAGGTGTTGTGAACGGATTCCGCTGGGCACTGCTTGGGATTGGAAATGGTCCCGATATTGGCTTGTGGATATCCGTCGGGATTTCCGTGCTGATCTTGATCAGTGGATTGTTTTACTTCCGCAATATGGAAAAGACCTTCGCGGACACCATCTAACATGACTATAGCCATCAGCGTCAATCATCTCAGCAAGAGATATCGGATCGGTGCCGCGCAAACCAAATTCCGCTATGGGATGCTGCGGGATGTGTTTGTCGATTCGCTTGCTGCGCCAGTCCGGTATGCCAGATCCTTTGTCCGGCGGTCGGATAATAATCGTCCGTCAACGAATGGTAAGAACTTTATCTGGGCCTTGAGAGATATTGGCTTTGATCTCGAAGAAGGCAAGGTATTAGGAATTGTGGGTCGCAATGGTGCCGGAAAAAGCACCCTGCTCAAAATCCTTTCACGTGTCACAGAGCCAACCGAGGGCACGGTCACCGTGCGGGGACGCGTCGGCTCGCTGCTCGAGGTGGGGACGGGGTTTCATCCTGAGCTGACCGGACGCGAGAATATCTACATGAACGGCGCCATCCTGGGAATGAAGCGCGCCGAGATCGACAAGAAGTTCGACGAGATGGTGGACTTTTCCGAAGTCGGGCAGTTCATCGATACGCCGGTCAAGCGCTATTCGTCGGGTATGTATCTACGTCTGGCGTTTGCTGTGGCAGCCCATCTCGAGCCGGAGATCCTGGTCGTGGACGAAGTCCTGGCGGTCGGCGATGCCGAATTCCAGCGCAAATGTCTCGGGAAGATGAATGACGTCGCCCAACAGGGACGCACGGTCCTGTTCGTGAGCCACAACATGTCTGCCATCCTGCGCCTGACTCAGGAAGCCATCGTGCTCAAGAAGGGCGAGCTCATCAAGCGTGCCCCGACGCCAGAAGCCGTTGACTTTTATCTCGCCTCCGGGCAAGCTGAATCGGGCGAGCGCATCTGGGAGCCCGATGAGATCCCTGCTGCGAGTGCGCCGTTCTGCCCGATCCGCCTCAGGCTGAAAGACCGGACAGGCAAGGTTGTCGAAACGGTCCGCTCGACCGAGCCGGTCACCGTCGAATGGGAGTACCAGCTCGAGGCGCCTGTCACCGGTCTGCGCGTGGGGATGTACCTCAACACGATGCGCGGCGAATATGTCTTCACGTCCTTCGACACCGACGATGCAAAACAGTATGAGCAGTTCGGTGCACGCCAGCCAGGGCGCTATGTAAGCTGCTGCAAAATCCCGGCGGACTTTCTCAACGAAGGTCGTTATTATCTTGGCGTGAATGCCAGCTCCTTCGGCGTGCGCCGTTATTTCATGGACGAGAATGCGCTTTCATTCAACGTCGATATCTCCGGCGCGCCAGGCACGCAATGGCCCGAGATCCGTCAGGGTCCCATCCGCCCGCGGCTCGACTGGAAGATAGAAAAGATCGATTAACACCGCTGGTTGAGTAGGGTCGAGCGATAGCGAGAACCGTATCGAAACCAGCGATGATCAAGAGAATTCGGTGACAGATTCAACGTTAAGACCTGGTGGTTTCGATTGCTCATCTGCACTGCGCGCGGGCGCAAGTGTGCGCTCAACCAGCGACGTATAACATGCTCAACAAAACCTCCCTCCGCAACTTCATCGGGGAATTGCCCCTCGCTGCCGAGCTGGATTACCTCCTCCGGCAAAAGAACCGCGATCGCAAGGATCACTACAACCTTGCCCGCCTGGCGAAGTCGTTGCCACGTGCGGTGGAGCAGGCGAAGCCGTTTATCCAGAGCGCCACCCCGGGCAAGAATATTCTCTTTTTTGCCACGCTTCACTACTGGATCGAACAGGCGGCGTTCTTTTCTCTCGCGCTTGCCGGGCTGGGACATAGAGTCACACTGATGACGCTGCCCTATTCCGAGTGGCACAGGGAAATGGACAGGCTGACCCAGAAACAGCGTATCTTGCACACGCGTGATGTTCTTTCATCTCTTTCTTCTTTCGTTCGACACGTATCTCTCCTGGACCTCACCCCTGACTCTGCCTTGCCCGCCGCTCTCCAGGCGGACGTGGAACAGGTCTCGCTTTGGGATGCCCAGTACACATTGATGCGCGAAGAAGTGGACATGGACGCCCCAAAAGATCGAGCGTTATACGATCTGCGCATCAAACGCAACACCTTCGCCGCCCTCGCCGCCCTGGACTGGATGCAGGCGCGCAAGCCCGATATCGTGCTCATCCCGAACGGCTTGATCCTCGAGATGGGCATCGTGTTTCGCGTGGCGCGTTACCTGAATATCCCTGCCGTGACCTTTGAGTTCAACGACCAGCGTGAGCAGATCTGGCTGGCGCAGAACACCTCCATCATGCGGCAGGATACCGATTATCTCGTTCGCGAGCGCTGTAGCCTGCCGATGACCGATGAAATGTACGAGCGGCTCGCCGACCTCGAGAATGCCCGCCGCGGCGCGCGCGTCTGGGGCAAATCCAGGCGCCTGTGGCAGTACGTCTCAGCCCAGGGCGCCGAGCAGACGCGCACGGCCCTGGGACTGGATGAACGCCCCGTGGTCCTGCTTGCCGCCAATGTGCTGGGCGACAGCCTGACCCTGGGACGTAATATCTTCGCCGAGTCGATGAGCGAATGGATCACGCGCACGGTCCAGTACTTCGCGAAGCGATCGGATGTCCAGCTGGTGATCCGCGTCCATCCTGGCGAGAAGCTCGTCCCGCAGGCAAAATCCATGGGAACGGTCGTGCGCGAGGCCTTGCCCGAGCTCCCCGGCCACATCCACTTGATCGGCGCTCTGGACAACGTCAACACCTATGATCTAATCGAGATCGCCGACCTCGGACTGGCGTACACGACCACTGTGGGCGTGGAGACTGCGATGAACGGCATCCCGGTCATCTCCTGCGGCGAGACCCATTACCGCGGCCGCGGCTTCACGCTGGATCCTAACTCATGGGATGAATATCTCGCTCTGCTCGAGAAGGTGTTATCAGATCTCCCGGCTCACCGCCTTACGGAAGAACAGACTGGCAGAGCCTGGAACTATGCTTACCGTTTCTTCTTCGAATATCCGCGCCCATTCCCCTGGCGCCTGATGAACTTCTGGGATGACCTGGAAGTCTGGCCCGTGCAGCGAGTGTTGAGCGACGATGGCAGGGCGCAATTTGGCGATACGTTCAAGTTCCTGGTGGGCGAACCGTTTTTCTGGAGAGAGTGACCTTCTTTCATCTTTCATCTCAAAAAGAAAGAAGAGAGATGAAAGCTATTGGGTTGACATCATTTGTATGGCAGAGAATACAAAACAGCAGGTGCGTGAGTTTTACGATCAGATCGGCTGGTCGCAGGTCGGTGACGGGTTATACCAGAACGCCCGCTACGAGGACCTGCGGCCGGTTTCACGCGAATATATCCATAAATGCCATCTGCGGGTGAAGCGCCATCTCGCTCCCCGGGGAGAGATCCTGCTTGACGCCGGATCGGGCCCCGTCCAATGGCCTGACTACCTGGCGTATTCGGAAGATTATCGCTACCGCCTGTGCGCGGATATTTCCATCACGGCTTTGAAGGAGGCGAGGGCTCGGCTTGGGGAAAAGGGCTTGTTTGTCGTCGCGGATATCGCCAACTTGCCCTTCAAGCCGGATGCATTTGACGGCGTGGTCTCCATGCACACCATCCATCACCTGCCCTTGAGCGAGCACAAGCGTGCTTACCTTGAGCTCCATCGCGTCCTGCGAGTAGGCAAATCGGCTGTCATTGTCAACGGCTGGCATAACCCGCTTTTGATGCGCATGGCGGAGCCTTTTATTGCACTAGCCCGTCGCCTGAGCGGACGCTCTGCCAAGAAGAAAAAAAACTGGATTGCTGAGGAAGACCAGGCGGGGACATTCGTGGAAAAGATGACCCCGCACTGGCTGAAGAATGAGTTGAACGGCGAATTGAAATTCGAAATCCTGCCCTGGCGCAGCCTCAGTCCCCGCTTCATGCGCTGGTTCGTGCGCCCGCAATTCGGCGGCAAAGCGTATTTGCGTCTGGTGTACTGGCTGGAGGAGCGTTTTCCGAAATTCTTCGGCGAGAACGGACAGTATCCGTTGATCGTGATCAGGAAATAACCAGTGCGAATGTCCAGACTTAGCGACCAGGAATATCTCAAGACCGACCAGTATCGTGACTCGACAAACCTGGACGCGCGTGTGGTCATCCATCAACGTTTCAGCACGAATGCATACGGCTGGTTCAAGTGGGTCTTCGATACGCTGCTCAAGCTTCCAGAGCAGGCCCGAATCCTGGAGCTGGGATGCGGGAACGGCTTGTTGTGGAGGGAAAACATCGACCGGATGCCGCCCGGGTGGAAGATCACCCTTAGCGATCTCTCCCCGGGAATGCTGGACGCCGCCTGGAGGAATCTGGTGGTCACCGGGCGCCCCTTCAAGTTCGAAGAGATCGATGCCCAATCCATTCCCTATGCCGATGAAACCTTCGATTCCGTCATTGCCAACCATATGCTGTATCATGTCTCCGACCGTCCGGCGGCGATCGCCGAGATCAGGCGAGTCTTGAAGCCGGGCGGGCGACTGATCGCAACTACGGTGGGACAGAACCACCTGAAGGAAATGACGGAATGGTATGCGAGGGTCAAAGCCAACGGCAGGTGGGAGCCGGTCACCAATCCATTTACGCTCGAGAACGGGATGGAACAACTGGCGCCTTTCTTTTCGCATATTCGGCTCTCGCGGTACGAAGATGATCTGCAGGTGACAGAAATCGAGCCTATTATGGCGTACATCCGCTCGGGGATTCGGGCAAAGGATCTCCTGGAAGGAGAGCTTGCCAGTCTTCAACACGAGCTGGAGCGAGAACTACAGGATCGAGGCCGGATCTTTATTTCCAAAGACTCCGGTTTGTTTGAAGCTGTAAAATAATCATGTCGCTGCGAGGCAGGCTTCAGCCTGACGAAGCAATCTTCCGTTTGTCGGAGGTGGCTTCGGGTGATCCTTCGACTGCACTCGACGGGCACTCGCTCCGCTCAGGAGGCGCTCTCCCAACGACCTATAACGAACAAGGAGCATTCATGGAATGGAAAGACAAGACAATTCTCATCACCGGCGGCACCGGCTCGTTCGGTAAGAAGTTCACCAGGATCGCCCTGGAAGAAAAACAACCGAAGAAGATCATCATCTTCAGCCGGGATGAATTGAAGCAGCACGAGATGAAAATGCACGGCTTCGACCATGCCTCGCTGCGCTACTTTATCGGCGATGTACGCGACCGGGAGCGGCTCGTCCGCGCGATGAATGGCGTGGACATCGTTGTCCATGCTGCGGCGTTGAAACAGGTGCCCACCTGCGAATACAACCCGATGGAAGCGATCAAGACGAATATCATGGGCACGGCCAACGTCGTGGAAGCTGCCCTCGACGCAGGCGTCAAGAAAGTGATGACGATCAGCACGGATAAAGCTGTCAACCCGGTCAACCTGTACGGCGCCACCAAGCTTGCCGCAGAAAAACTGACTGTGCAGAGCAACGCCTATGCGGCGGGCTCGGCGACCCGCTATTCGTGCGTCCGTTATGGGAACGTCGTAGGGAGTCGTGGCTCAGTCGTCCCGCTCTTCCTCAAGCAGCGCGCCGGCGGAACGGTCACGATCACCGACGAGCGCATGACCCGCTTCTGGCTATCGCTCGAGCAGGGTGTCCGTTTCGTGATGAATTGCATCGAGCAGATGGAAGGCGGGGAAGTTTTTGTCCCGAAGATCCCCAGCACGAAAGTCATCGACCTCGCCAGCGCGATCGCACCGGATGCACGTCTCAACATCATCGGCATCCGCCCGGGTGAGAAACTGCACGAGGTGCTGATCTCCCAGGACGAGGCGCGCAACACCATCGAGCTGGACAGGATGTACGTGATCCAGCCGGCCGAGGCGATCTGGTTCGGATACTCCTGGCAGGGCAAGGGTCGCGAGCTTGCGGATGGCTACTACTATTCCAGTGATAACAACAGCGAATGGCTGGATGTGGACGGTATCAAGGAATATATTGCCCCCTTCGAGGAATTGTTCGAACAGGGAAGGCTGGAAGGATAGGCAAAGACGTCAACACGTAGACAGGTATACTCGGATATCCCTGTTAACCTGTTTACGTGTCGGCCTCACCCGCATGAAACTCCTCGTCACTGGCGCAAGCGGACTCCTTGGAATCAGCCTCGCATTGGAAGCAATGCGGGAGCATGAGGTCATTGGCGTGGATCGGGGCAAGCTGAAATCGCCTCCTTTCCAGGTCTTGCGGGCCGATCTGCTCCAACCGGACGCGCTGGAATCCGTGATCGAGGCGGCTGCACCTGAGGGGATCGTCAACTGCGCGGCGCTGGCAAACCTGGATGTGTGTGAGCAGTATCCCGACCAGGCAAAAGCGCTCAACACGGACGTCCCCGGAGAACTGGCGCGGATCTGCGCAGAGAAGAATATCAAGTTGGTGCATATTTCCACCGACGCGGTCTTCGACGGAAAAAAGACCGAGCCTTACACCGAGACAGATCAGCCCAACCCGCTCGGTGTGTATTCCCAGACGAAACTTAATGGCGAGTGGGCTGTCCAGGCGGTGAATCCGCAGGCAACCATCGCCCGGGTCAATTTCTTTGGCTGGAGCCTGAGCGGCAAACATAGCCTTGGTGAGTTCTTTGTCAATCACCTGCGTGCCGGGGACTCTGTGAACGGTTTTACCGATGTGGTCTTTTGCCCGATCTTTGTCGGTCACACGGCGCGCCTGCTGCTTGCTCTCCTCGAGAACAATTTGTGCGGCCTGTACCACGTAGTGGGCTCCGAGGCCATAAGCAAGTACCAGTTCGGGGTCGAGATTGCGCGTAAGTTCGGGCTGGACGAACGCCTGATTCAGCCGCGATCCGTCGAGGGATCCGGGTTGACCGCCCGCCGTTCTCCCCATTTATGGCTGTCTACTCACAAACTATCCACAGATCTGGGGGGGGAAATCCCCCCTTTCTCCACCGGTCTGGCGGAGTTTTATACACAGTTCCAGCAGGGTTATCCACAGAAAATCCGCAGTTATCAACAGCCGTAGGTTACGCTGGAAGCGTGACAGGTGTGAATTATCAACAGGCTATCCACATGAAAACCGTTCTTTGCGGTCCCCGGTACCCGGATGCATTTCAGAATATCCGTTCAGGAAGAATAGGACGGCACGATGCCTCTTGAGCTCCTCAAATCCAGAACGGGACGCACCCTGATCGAATCCCATCGCGGCATCGAAGCAGATGTGCCTGAGAATTCCTGGCCCGCCATCCGGCTGGGTCACCGACTGGGCGCGGACCTGCTCGAGCTCGACGTGCAGATGAGCCGGGACGGTGTCCCTTTCCTGCGACATAACTACCAGCTCCCCGATGGACGCTGGTGTGGTCAACTGCCCTGGAACGAGCTAAAGGAAGTTCGAGTCCAGGGTGAGCCTCTGCCCCGCCTGGAGGATGTCCTTGCCTGGGCGCGGGATGCAGGCACAATGTTATCCCTGGATATCAAGACCTTTTTCAGCCCGCAGGGAAGCCTGACAAACGAGGTCCTTCGGCTGCTCGAGCGAACAGGCATGAAGGACAGGGTACTCCTGCTGTTTATGGATCACGAGGAATTGCGGCACGCCAAGCTGGCTCATCCCGAGCTGACTGCGCGTGCATTATTGACGGGCAGGCTTGCCAATTATCCCGGGTACCTCCAATCGATCCGCGCGGATGGGGTCAGTATTGCCTATGGTATGTTTCACCCGGTTGACGTCGAGCAGATCCATGCGATTGGCGCATTCGTGACCCTGATTCAGCTCTGGAACCCGAACAGCGATTTGTTCAGGACGTTGGAGATCGATATCTTTTCGCACGGCAATCCTGCCGAGGCCCGAAAAATTCTGCAGTCGCAATAGCCCCAACAAGGAGAGAACCATGGAGATCAAATTCGGCAATCGCACCATCGGCATGAACCATCCCACGTACTTCATCGCAGACATTGCCGCCAACCATGATGGCGACCTGGAACGGGCAAAGCTGCTCATCCGCCTGGCGAAGGAAGCGGGTGCTGATGCCGCCAAGTTCCAGAACTTCGATGCCCCCAAGATCGTCTCGGACTACGGCTTCTCGCACATGAACGCGCAGGTTAGCCACCAGGCTACCTGGAGGAAATCCGTGGTGGAGGTCTATCGCGCCGCCTCCATTCCCTTCGAATGGACGATGACGTTGATGGAAGAGTGTCAGGAAGTGGGTATGGACTATTTCTCGTCACCTTATGATTTCAACGCCATTGATTTTCTCGACCAATATGTGCCTGTATACAAGGCAGGCTCCGGCGAGATCGACTGGATCGAAGCCCTGGAGCGCATGGCAAGCAAGGGCAAGCCGTTCTTTGTCGCCACGGGCGCCTCTACGATTGGCGAAGTGCAAAGAGCCGTGCATGCGATTCTGAAGATCAACAGACAGCTGGTGCTGATGCAGTGCAACACGAACTACACAGCCAGCCCAGACAACTACGATCACCTGCACATCAACGTGCTGAAGACCTATGCGACGATGTTTCCGGATGTGATCCTTGGGCTATCCGACCACACACACGCGGTCGCTCCCGTGCTCGGCGCCGTGACCCTGGGCGCCCGCGTTATCGAGCGTCACTTTACCGACAGCAACGACCGCGAGGGCCCCGACCACAAGTTC
>DAITPI010000122.1:0-10113 GCA_036833655.1 Anaerolineales bacterium
ACTGGCTTTGGCATGCCCTACGCCATCTACTTGATGCGCAACTTCCTGGGGAGACTGCCGCGCGATCTGTTCGAGTCCGCCTATCTGGATGGCGCTTCCCACTGGACGGCTTTCCGCCGCCTGGTGATCCCGCTTGCCATGCCGGCGATCGCCTCTCTGGGCATTTTCCAGTTCCTGTGGGTGTGGAATGACCTGCTGGTTGCGCTCGTGTTCCTGGGCGGCACCACGCCGGTCATGACATACCAGATCAGCAACATGGTGACCTCGCTCGGTTCCGGCTGGCAGGTGTTGACCGCCGCGGCGTTCCTCTCGATGCTCCTGCCTATGATCGTGTTCTTCTCACTGCAACGTTACTTTGTGCGCGGCATGCTGGCTGGCGCGGTCAAGGGTTGACCGCAGGCTTCTGCGCAGTCCGGTCTCCATGGTGATCGGCATCTCGCAGGCATAGCAGGCTCGCTGGCCGGTATCTGCATTACCTGCGATGCGGTGCTGTATGTGGACTCTCGCAGGGAAACAAGTCATCCGCCTATGGATCAATCGCTCTGGTACAAGGACGCTATTTTCTACCAAATCTATGTGCGTGCATTTCGGGATAGCAATGCCGACGGGCATGGAGATATTCGCGGCTTAACGCAAAAGCTCGAGTACCTGCAGGACCTGGGCGTGGATTGCCTGTGGCTCATGCCGCTGTATCCCTCGCCGCTCAGGGACGATGGCTATGACATCGCCGATTTTTATAATGTTGCCGAGACCTTCGGCAGCCTGGCTGACCTCAGGGACCTGATCGAAGCGGCGCACCAGCGCGGGCTGCGGATCATCATGGACCTCGTCCTGAATCACACGTCGGACCAGCATCCCTGGTTCCAGGCATCGCGCTCGGACAGGAATTCTCCTTATCGCGATTACTACGTGTGGAGCGACGATCCGAACAAGTACAAAGAGGCGCGCATCATCTTCCTGGATACGGAGTCCTCCAACTGGACCTGGGATGAACAGGCTGGGCAATACTTCTGGCACCGCTTCTATGCCAGCCAGCCCGATCTCAACTACGACAGTCCTGCAGTGCAGGAGGAGATGATCAGGGTCGCAAGCTTCTGGCTCGATCTCGGTATCGACGGCTTCCGCGCCGATGCGGTGCCGTATCTTTTCGAGCGCGAAGGGACGTCCTGCGAGAACCTGCCAGAGACGCATGTCTATCTGAAGAGGCTGCGCCTGTTTATGGACCGGAACTATCCGGGCCGCATTCTGCTCTGTGAGGCAAACCAGTGGCCCGAGGATGTGCGTCCCTACTTTGGCGATGGCGACGAGTTCCACATGGGCTTCCACTTTCCGATCATGCCTCGCATCTACATGGCGATCAAGAAGGGCCGCGCCGAGGACATGATCGAGATCCTGCGCCGGACTCCGCCGATCCCCGAGAACTGCCAGTGGTGCACGTTCCTGCGCAACCACGACGAGCTGACCCTGGAAATGGTTACGGAAGAGGAGCGCCAGTGGATGTGGGCGCAATACGCTCCCGAGCCGCGCATGCGCCTGAACCTGGGTATCCGCCGGCGGCTGGCGCCCCTGCTCGATAACGACATCCGCAAGATCCGGCTGGCGCATTCCCTCCTGTTCACGCTGCCCGGCTCACCCATCCTCTACTATGGCGATGAGATCGGCATGGGAGATAACATCTGGCTAGGGGATCGAAACGGCGTCCGCACACCCATGCAATGGGAGGCGGGACCCAACGCCGGCTTTTCCGAGGCGCCTGTTGAGGCGCTCTACGCGCCCGTGATCGACGGCGAAGTCTACGGACCGAAGCGAGTCAACGTCGCTGCCCAGCGCGCCGACCCCGATTCGCTCTGGCACGTGATCCGCCAGATGGTCCGCGTGAAGAAGCAGCACCGTGCGTTCGGCTGGGGTGAGTTTACCTGGCTCGAAGGAGGGAACAGCGCCATTGCGGCGTTTCAACGCACCCACCGGGAGGAAGCTATCCTTGCCATTCATAACCTGAGCGATACCCGGCAGCGAGTTTCCTTCCCAATAAAAAAGCCGGTCAATGGACTGACCGACCTTCTTACCGGGCAAGACTTTGTTGTCGACCGGAGCTTTGAAGTCGAGTTAGCGCCGTATCAATACCTATGGTTAAGGTAACCAGCCCTCATTCTCCCGCCGTGTGCAGGAGCGCCATGTTTGGCGGGCGGACCGTGCCCACCGGGAAGCCGCAGACCAGGACAACCTGATCCCCGGCTTCTACCACATCCGAGCGCATCAGGGCGGAATCGACGTGCTCGAGCATCTCTTCCAGCGAATGAACAAACGGGACCAGCTGCGGCCGGACTCCCCATAGGAACGTCAGGCGCCTGACCGTCTCTGGCTCCGGCGTGAATGCCATAATGGGCACCCGCGGGCGTATCTTTGACATCAGCCAGGCGGTCTGGCCCTGCATAGTGAAGCAGGCTACCGCGGTGACATTTTTGTCGTCTGCCAGCACCTGGGAAGCACGCGCCATCGAAGCCGCATCGCTGTGCTCGAAGCCACTGACGTGCTGCTGCATGCCCCACTCGAGGAAGTGGATCTCGGCCTCGCGGATGATCCGATCCATCATCTGGACGGACTCCACAGGATAATGGCCAGCGGCCGTTTCGGCGGAGAGCATGACCGCGTCGGTCCCATCGAAGATGGCGTTTGCCACATCGGATGCCTCGGCGCGGGTGGGCAACGGATTCGTGATCATCGACTCCAGCATCTGCGTCGCCGTGATGACCAGCTTGGCACGCGCGTTAGCAGTGCGAATGATTTGCTTTTGCGCCACGGGGACACGCTCGGGGGGCAGTTCCACGCCCAGGTCGCCGCGTGCCACCATCACACCATCCACGATCTCCAGGATCGCATCCAGGTTGTCGAGCGCTTCCGGCTTCTCCAGCTTGGCGATCAGCATAGGCTGGCGCTTGCCGTTGACCAATCGCTCCATGGCATAGCGCACCTTCTTGACGTCGTCAGCCGTCCGCACGAAGGAGACCGCGACCGCGTCCACGTTTTGTGCAATTCCGAACGCCAGGTCGGTTTCGTCTTTTTCGGTAAAGCCGGCGATGCGGAGGCGCACACCTGGCAGGTTAATGCCCTTGTGAGAGGAGAGCAGTCCGCCCACAAGCACCTTCGCCGTGAGAGCATGGCGGTCCTTGATAGAGACCACTTCCAGCTTCAGCCGGCCATCGTCCATCAGAAGCCGGTCGGAGGTGTGCACGGAGTCGAAGAGCTGGCGAAAGTCGACGGGAATATTCTTCCCCGTGCCATCCTCCGGCGCTGTGCCGGTGGCGTAGAGGGTGACCAATTCCCCTTCTACAAGTTGCACGGGCTCCGGCAGCTCTCCCACCCGGATCTTTGGTCCCTGCAAGTCCTGCAAGATTCCGACGCAGATGCCCAGCTTCTTGGAGACGCTGCGGATGCACGCAATCCGCTCAGCATGCTGCTCATGCGTACCGTGCGAGAAGTTCATGCGCGCCACATTCATGCCGGCGAGGACCAGTTTTTCGATGACCTCCTCGCTCTGGCTGGAGGGCCCAATGGTTGCTACAATTTTTGCTTTTCGTGTCATAGGATGATCTGCCGCAGATTGATTTTCACGCTTCTATGGTACTCCATAAACCAAAACCTGACGAGATTACACTCGTCAGGTTTTTGATTCGGGGGAAGTAGCCCTCTCTAACGTGGCCCTGTCGGCGCGCGCAAGCCATATTGTAGAAACACCCAGTGCGAGAAGAGACCAAGCGCCAGGATCAGATAGGCACCCAGATAGGCAATGTCAAAAATCGTGCTCCAGAGATTCGCCGTGGTCACGCTCCACGAATAGAGACCCGAGATCTCGAGCCAGGCGTACATCAGATCGGCAAAAGCAAATGCCAACAAGCCGATCCACGGGCGGGAGAAGACGCCTCGCGTAAAGTTCGAGATCAGCCAGAGCGCCGTCAGCGCCAGCAACAGGTCTGCGGCCGGATAGAACGAGTTGATGGCTGCATCGAAACTGCTTTGGGCTCTGGTCCCGGTGATCAGGGCGCCATAGATCAGTAGATACAGGGCCAGGAGCGACAGCACGGTAATCAGAACCCGGCTCACGAATTCCCGCCTCGTGGGACGGGCCAGCACCCGGTACTGGTTGAACAGAGCATGAGCGAAGAACACGTAGGCGCTGATCCAGAAGAGATCGGAGATCCCCTCCGGCACCTCGCCGCGAGTCACATTCAAATATCCCCAAATCAGCTCGGCAGCCGCCCACAACCACAGGCCCGCTGCAAACCAGCCCCAGATCCGCCGGGGCGGCTCGCCGCGATCGTACTCCGCCCAGGTCAGTGTGGCAACCGCGGCTGTCACAGACGAGGCCAGGATCAGGAACAGGTTCGAGACGATGGCGTCCCAGAACTCGGAAAACGGATGAGCCACGTAAAGAAACGCATACAGCACAAGATAGGCAAGAGCAACAACCTTCGCCAGCGTGCGTATACGGAACGAGATTCGATGCGGATTGGCTCCCGGCTGCATGGCCATTTACCTCCGTACCACACCGGTTACAATCCCTGGTCCATAGGGATCGTATACATACCGGTTGAAGAGATCGCGGCGGTAGGGGTCGAGGCTCGCCAGGCCATCCTGGACCATACCATCTACCATGCGGGCGCCAATGGCGAGGCTGGCTTCATCACGGAACCGCCGCAGCAGATCCACATACACACCGGTTGCGCTCTCCAAAGACTCGAAATAATGGCGGTTGACGGCGCCGTGAGCCGTGACGGCAATATCCCAGCCACTCTCACGCGCCCAGACGGACAACTGACCGCACAGGCGCTCCGTCAATCCTCGTCCCGCCAGCTCGCTAAAGCGCTGGAACAACATCGCGGTCAGGGGTTGGAACACGTGCCGCAGCTCATACTCGCGCCAGAGCCCGTGCTCGCAATTGCTGATGTACCGCACGATCCGGTAGCTCCCGCCTGGCAGCCTGCGTGGGAAGGTCGAGTCACTGCTGGCTAATTTTGCTCCCTGCTCGACGAACGAGAGCTCCTCGATCACAGGACCGCCACGTCCCGGCATCAGGTAATACCGGTTCAGGTTCTCAGTTTGCAGGTGAACGATCGCGGCATCGGGCTCGGCGCTCCAGGCCTCGAGGGCATGCACGCACTCGTCACGGATCAAGCTGGAGGCTTCCTCCCTTACCACAGGCGTCTCATAGACGAGGCGCGCGAATCGCATTGCTTCTACCGAGAGACGCAAGGACCCGGCAGAAGCATGCCAGTACGAAAGACTGTCAAACCAGAGAGCCCGGGGTATGATCTCGACCGTGCCGTCGCGACAGCGGTAGAGCCTTTGCTGGTTCCCCTCCAGGAAGCTGAGGACCAGGGTCTCGCCAGAGGGATAGCGGAGGCGCATCAACCCGGAGAAAAGCTCCTCGCGTCGCGCCTGGATCAACGTCTCCACATAACCTGGGGAAATGTTTCGATGTGATTCGGGAATAAAAACGGAGAAGTCCGGCATCGATGCGCCTGTGCGTGTACTTATGATAAGCAAGCAGGAGACCGCCGTCAATTCCTGTTCATTTGAAGTGCATTACAAATAATGCAGCTCCCTGGCCTGCTTTTCCAGGTCGAGACGAAAATCGGGATGGGCAATATTGATGAGCTGTCGCGCCCGCTGCCGGATGGTCTTGCCATACAGGTCTGCCACGCCGTATTCCGTCACAACGTAGCGCACATGATTGCGGCTCGTGACCACGCCCGCGCCCAGCTTGAGCATCGCGGCGATGCGAGTGACCAGTGTGCCGTCCCGCAGGACCGTCGTGCTGGGCAGAGCGATGATGGGAACCCCGCCTTTCGAGCGCGAAGCGCCATAGATAAAGTCCAGCTGGCCGCCGACGCCGCTGTAGAGCTTGGGTCCAATGCTATCGGCGCAGACCTGCCCCGTCAGATCCACCTCGATGGCGGAGTTGATCGCCACCATGCGCTCGTTCTGCGCGATCACGAATGGATCGTTGACGTATTCGGTCCGGTGGAATTCGATCAGCGGGTTATCGTCCGCCCAGTTGTAGAGGTTGCGCGTCCCAAGCATGAAACCGGCAATGATCTTTCCCGGATGCAGGGTCTTGCGGGCATTGGTAAGAACGCCTTCGTTGACCAGGTCGATCACGCCATCAGAGAACAGCTCGCTGTGAACGCCCAGGTCCTTCTTGTTGCGCAAATACTTCAGCACCGCGTCCGGGATCGCGCCGATTCCTAACTGCATGGTAGCGCCGTCAGGAATCAATTCCGCGATAAAGCCGGCGATCTTTTCGACCACCTCCAGGTTGCCATCCTCCGACATGACCATCTCAGGGATCGGGTAATTGACCGGGACAATATGGTTCAGGCGGCTGACATGGATGAACGAGTCACCCAGCGTGCGCGGCATCTGCTGATTGACCTCGGCAATGATCACTTTGGCCGACTCCGCCGGCGACTTGGTGAGCCCCACCTCGACACCCAGGCTGCAAAAACCGTGCTCATCCGGCGGCGAGACATGGATGATGGCAACATCCACCGGCAGGATCCCACGCTTAAAGAGCAGCGGAAATTCGGAGAGCAGCACAGGAGTGAAATCCGCCCGCCCTTCCTGAACTGCTTTGCGGACGTTATGGCTGATGAACAGGGTGTTGACCCGCAGGTGCTCCTCCATGCCCGGGTTGACGTAATCGGCGGGACCGATGGTCAATGCCTGGCAAATTTCCACATCCTTGAGATTCGGAGCGACCTCCACCAGCGCGCCGAGCACCTGCTGTGGGACGGATACATTCCCGGTCAAGAAGATACGCATCCCCGATTGGATGACGCAAACTGCATCCTGCGCCGTGGTGATCCGCGATTTGTAGATGCTAGTCCAGTCCATCGAGGCCTCCCTTGGAGAGCAACATCAGATGAACGAGCTTGCCCTCATGTGTATTTACGGCTTTTTCGATCGCCGGGTTCTGGGCAATGGCGCCCGCCGCGCCCAGATTGGCGACCTGGAGGATGTAGGGCACGGCTGCGTTGACAAACGAATGTGTGGCAGTGCGCGCCACAACGCCCGGCATGTTCGGCACGCAGTAGTGGATCACGCCCTCTTCCACGTAGGTCGGATGATCGTGCGTGGTAGGGCGCGAGGTCTCGGAGCAGCCACCCTGGTCGATGCTCACATCAATGAAAACAGAGCGCGGCTTCATGGCACGTATCATTTCGCGCGTGATGAGGATCGGCGTGCGCTCGCCGCTGACCAGCACCGCCCCGATCACAACATCTGCATACGCCGTTGCCCGCTCGATATTGCGCTTCGTCGAGATCATGGTAACCACGTTCGGGAACCGGCTGTAGACTCTCTGGATCACATCCATATCGCGGTCGATCACCGTGACATGCGCACCCAGCCCCTGGAACGCTTGTGTGGCACACATGCCCACCACGCCTCCACCGAGGATCACGACTTCTGCAGGTGGGACGCCGGGAATGCCGCCCAGCAGCATGCCTCTACCGCCCCAGTTGTTCTGCAGCAGGCGGGCAGCGATGGAGACCGTCATCTTGCCACCGATCTGGCTGAACGGGCGCAGTACGGGCAGCGAGCCATCGGGCAACTCGATCTGCTCGTACGCAATGGACGTGACTTTCTTCTCGAGCAAGGCCCGGGTCTTATCTTCCCGCGCCGAGGCGAGGTGCAGCAGACCCATGAGTGTGCTATTCGGGCGCAGCCAGTCGAGCTCATCCTTCAGGGGGCGTGCAACCTTCAGCAACAGATCTGCGCGGATGAACACCTCTTCGGGAGCGTAAGCCAGACGGGCTCCGGCCGATTCAAACTCCCGATCATCAAAGCCGGCTCCAATCCCCGCCTCGTGCTCGACGTAGACCTGGTGACCGTGCTGGGTGAGGATCTCCACCCCGGCAGGGGAAAGGCCCACTCGTGACTCAAACGGACGTCTCTCTTTTGCAATGCCAATGTTCATGGGACCTCCATAAAAGACCCTAAAGGCAGATTGTCCTTTAGGGTCTGAAATCACTGCATATTTAACACTTCACGGATCGAAGGCAGCGCCCAGTCGATCGTCTCTTTGGTGATGACCAGTGGCGGTGCAAAGCGGATCACATTGTCGTGAGTCTCCTTGGCGAGGATGCCCCTGGCCTGCATCGCCTCGCAGAACCGCCGCGCGCCACGCGCTTCCGGTTTGAGCTCCACGCCGATCAAAAGACCCTTCCCGCGCACTTCCCTCACATGCGGGCTCGGGATCTCCACCAGCTGCTCGATAAGATACTCGCCCAGCTCGCGCGAGCGCTCCGCCAGGTGTTCCTCCCGGATCACGCGCAGGGCCGCACGCGCCACCGCAGCCGCCAGCGGATTTCCCCCAAACGTGGACCCGTGCTCGCCGGGCTGGAACAGGCCCAGCAGATCGCGATCCGCCAGCACTGCCGAGACCGGGTAAAAGCCTCCCGCCAGAGCCTTGCCGATGATCGTCACATCCGGACGGACGCCTTCGTGTTGCGCGGCGAACAGCTTGCCGGTCCGCGCCAGACCTGTCTGGATCTCATCCAGCATCAAGAGCACGTTATTCCGCTTGCAGATCTCCGCGACCTGCTTGAGATACCCGGCGGGCGGGATGATCACTCCGCCCTCGCCCTGGATCGGCTCGAGCAGGACGGCCGCCGTATTGGGCGTGATGGCGTTTTCAATTGCACCGGCATCCCCGTACGGGACGTTGACAAACCCCGGCGTGAACGGACCGAAGTCATCACGATAAGAGGGCTCGGTGGAAAACGTCACGATGGAGATCGTCCGCCCGTGGAAGTTGCCCGCCGCGGTGATGATCTCTGCCTGGTGACGCGGCACGCCTTTGACCCGGTATGCCCACTTGCGCGCCAGCTTCAGCGCCGTCTCGACAGCCTCCGCGCCGCTGTTCATGGGCAGCGACATCTCATAGCCGGTCATCTCGGAGAGCTCCTGGTACAGAAGTGGCAGCTGATCGTTGCGGAAGGCGCGCGAGGTCAACGTGACCTTTTGCGCCTGGTCCAGCAGCGCCTTCAGGATCGCCGGGTGGACGTGGCCCTGATTCACAGCCGAATACGCCGAGAGGCAATCCAGGTATCGCTTGCCCTCCACATCATATACCCAGACGCCCTCCGCGCGCTCGATCACCACATCGAGAGGATGATAGTTATGCGCGCCGTACTGTTCTTCTAAAGCTATGTAATCTTGTGTATTCATAAATTCCTTTTGTACCCTGGTGGTTGAGTCGCCCCGTGCTCTTCGGGACGTATCGAAATCATCACTATCACACTTATGTTCACCTGTCACAGGTGGTTTCGATACGGCGGAAGAACGCCGCCTACGCAATCACTGATCTTTACGCGACTCCAAACAACCTCGCCAGGATCGCCTTCTGAGCATGCAGGCGGTTGTGTGCCTGGCGGAAGATCACCGAATGCGGACCATCGGCGACCTCGTCGGTCAGCTCGTGGTTGCGATGCGCCGGCAGGCAGTGCATCACAATGACATCCTTATCGGCCTCGCTCACCAGCTGCGCATTGACCTGATACGGCGGGAAGACTTTCTCGCGCCTGGCGGTCTCCTCCTCCTGTCCCATGGAGGTCCAGGTGTCGGTGTAGATGACATGCGCCTCTTTCACTGCTGCGTGCGGATCGCGAACGAAGGTCAGCCTGGAACCCGTCTCGCTGGCAGTCTGCTGCGCGATTTCCACCGCCCTTGGCGTGAGATCGTATCCTTCCGGGTTTCCGATCGTGAAGTTCCAGCCCAGCTTGGCACACACGTGCATGAGCGAGACCGCTACATTGTTCCCGTCACCCACATAAGCAACGTTCAGCCCTCTGGCTTTGCCGAACTTCTCCTGGATGGTAAGAGCGTCAGCCATGCCCTGGCAGGGATGGTTGTAATCGCTCAAGCCGTTGATCACCGGGATCTCGGACCATTGCGCCAGCTGCAGCACGTGATCGTGCTCGAACACACGCGCCATCAGCGCCTGCACGTAGCCGGAAAGGACGCGGGCAATATCGGCAATCGACTCGCGCTTGCCCAGACCGATCTCGTTCGGCGAGAGATACAGGGCATCGCCGCCGCAGTGACGCATCG
>DAITPI010000123.1:0-10101 GCA_036833655.1 Anaerolineales bacterium
TGGCTCATCTCGCGGACCGGCAGCGGGAACAGCGTCATGGACATGCCCATCACCACCAGCTTCGGTCTATGCTGCCGGGCGGCTTTTGCGAAGGCGTCCAGGTCCACATCGAGCTCTTCCACGTCGAACGGGACATCGAAGATCTTCAAGCCGCGCATCCCGGCGGGACCATCGTAACGGTTGCTGGAGTGCCCGCCAAACGGCTGCGCAGCAGACATGATCACATCGCCCGGCTGCGTCAGCGTGTGATAGACCGCCATGTTGCCGAGCATGCTGCCCATCAGGCGGTGATCGGCGTAGTTACAGCGGAAGGCGACTTTGAGCAGCTCCACGCACAGCGCCTCCACTTCGTCGATGTACTGGGTGCCTGCAAACCAGCGATTGACGCGGCCGATGTTGCCCTCGGCGGCGCGCGTGCCGATCTCGGAGGAGAGCAGGCTGCGTACCGTCGGGCTGGTCGGCGCTTCCGGCGCGAGCAGATTGATGCAGCGCTGGCCGCGCCACTCCTCATTCTTCTTCACTGCTTCGACCACGGCCTGCGCCCAGGCCCGCGGCGACTCGGTGGCGCCAAGGATCGCGCGCGCATTTGCCAGCACGTCCTGATCGTGGACTTCGAATTGCGTAGACTCCGATTGCTCCATAGTGATGTCTCCTTCGATAGGTTATAGATTTCTCAAATTGGGTAATGTAGCGATACTGTACCATAAAGCATTTTCATTGGATTGCCCTGGCAAGAGACGCTTTTTGATGCGATGCCACGGAGCGAAAAAGAATCCTCGAAAATACTACAGGGGTGCATCCGAAGACCAGCGCCGGCTTTTGGATCATCACGCTCACCAATACATGTTACAATACATATCAAGGTACATAGAAAGGAGCTGAATTGCAAAGAATTATTGGTGTAACCGAGCTTCAGCGCAAATTCCGGCCATTCTTTGAAAGCGTTGTGCGCAAGCGCATACCACTTATCCTGACGCGTGGCTCCCGCCCTGAAGCTGTATTAATTCCCTATGAAGATTACTTACGCTACCAGCAAATGCAAGAGAGTGAAGTGTTGGCGCAGTTCAACAAAGTATGGGACCGTTTAGCGGAAGTACATGCCGATTTCAGCGAAGAAGAAATCGCTGCAGATATCGAAGCAGCCAGACATGGACGTGCATAGCCCATGCGTGCAGTCATCGATACGGGGGTTTTCGTCAGTGCTCTGATTCGCAGGCAAGGAACAACAGGGGATGTGCTGCGCGCCTTAAGGGATGGGCGCTTTATCGTCATTTACACCACCGACATTGTAGTTGAGATCATTGACGTCCTGGGTCGGGCCGATTTCAGGGCTAAATATCAGATTGAACCGGATGACATTACTGCATTGGTGAACCTCATTCGTTTGCGCGGTGATCTGGTGAACCCCATCCGCACAGTGACCCTGTGTCGCGACCCGAAGGATGATAAATTCCTGGAAGCCGCGCTTGCCACGCAGACCGATTGTATGGTTTCAGGCGATGCCGATTTGCTCGATTTGACTCCTTTTGAAGAGATTCCCATCCTTCGACCGGCGCAATTTCTGGCTAGGTTATGAGCCTGGCGCTCGTGTTCCAGCATACTTATTTCTGTATCTTCTCCTCCAAAAACTCCTTCAACACCAGAGCGCTGTTATGCTCCGTGTCCCGCGCGCTGTAGATCAGGGTCACGTTGCCGTGTTTTGCCGCCTCCAGGAGCGGACTCCACGCCTCGGAGTTGCTCTCCAGCTCCTTCTGATAGCGCTGCCGGAATTCCTCCCACTTCGCCGTATCGTGCGCGTACCATTTGCGCAGATCCTGGCTCGGCGCCACCTCCTTCAGCCAGGCTTTCATTTTCAGGTCTTCCTTCTTGATGCCGCGCGGCCACAGCCGTTCGACCAGGAACCTGGCTCCGTCACTGGACCTGGCGTCTTCGTACACGCGTTTGATCTTTAGCATAGGACCTCCGTTCCACGGACAATGATACACCCGCTGCCTCAAGCGACGGAGCACCTTCACCTCCGTCAAAAAGCGGCAGGTCTGACAACCTTGACTTCTTAAGAAAAGATTACGTCCCGAAAACCCGGCCAGGATCCTGTAACAATCCGCCAGCTACCGAGACAAATCAATGCGATCGCACGAATCAAATGTCAGCCTGGTGCACGGACTGACCCAATCACCTACAGGAGAAAAATCATGTTCCTCTTTAATGTATCCGGTCACAGAATCTTCCGTTGGATGATCGTCTTGACCCTGCTGTTGTCTCTGTTCGCCACCAACATCGGAGCGGCATTCGCTGCCGCGGGCCAGCCCGGCGCCGTCTACGTGCAAACCAATCAGGCTGCGGGAAATGCAATCGCCATGTATAACCGCTCCGCGGACGGCGGATTGACATACGCAGGCAATGTGCCCACCGGCGGACTCGGTACAGGCGCAGGCCTGGGCTCGCAGGGTTCCGTGATCCTCAGCGCGGACGGGCGCTGGTTACTGGGGGTCAATGCCGGCAGCAATGATATTTCCGTCTTCCGCGTCGAAGCCGGCGGGCTCACCCTGATGGATAGAGTACCTTCCGGCGGCGTTCGCCCCACCAGCCTGACCCTGTACAAGGATCTGCTGTACGTGCTGAATGCCGGTGCATCGGGCAACATCACGGGTTTCACAATGGATGCGAAGGGCAAGCTCACCGCCCTGGCAGGCTCCACCCGCCCCCTGAGCGGAAACGCGACCGCCCCTGCGCAGGTCTCCTTCAGCCGTGACGGCAGCATGCTGGTCGTGACCGAGCGCGCCACCAACATGATCGACACCTATGTGGTCGGGAGCGATGGCACTGCCTCCGGTCCTTCGGTCCATGCGTCCTCCGGGACGACGCCGTTCGGGTTCGCCTTCACCCAGCAGGGCGCGTTGATCGTCTCCGAAGCCTTTGGTGGCGCCGCCCTCGCCAGCGCAGTTTCCTCTTATGATGTCTCGAACGGCGGCTTCCAGGCCATCAGCGCCTCGGTGCCTACCGGGCAGACCGCGGCCTGCTGGATCGCAGTCTCCAAGAATGGCAAGTTCGCCTACAGCACCAATGCCGGCAGCAATACTGTTTCGGCCTACCGTGTTGGGACCGATGGCAGCCTGTCCCTGATCGACGGCGCTGCGGGCAGCACGGGTGCTGGCCCCATCGACGCCAGCGTCAGCAACAACGGCCAATACCTTTACGTGCTAAACAGCCGTGACCACAACATCTCCGCTTTCGCCATCCAGGCAGACGGAACGCTCGCTTCGATCGGCACGTTCGAAGGACTGCCAATGGGCTCCGCCGGCATCACCGCCTGGTAGTCCATTCTCGTAACGCGACCTTCAGGTCGCCCTAAAAAGGAATAAACCCTCCGGTACGGGTCCCTGTCCGGAGGGTTTATTGCACGGAGTCAACGTCTCCAAACGTTGGCTTTGTGGATTTGACATGCCCCTCAAAATCCTGTATGCTTCAAGCGATGAAAGCCATGGATGCACAATTGGATGAGGCGGCTTTACTGAGTTTGCTCCGCCAGCGGGATGAGACGGCGTTCACCCAGCTCGTGGAACAATTTCACACCTCGCTCGTGCGCCTGGCGCGTCTCTTCGTGCAGGACGATTCCATCGCCGAGGAGTTATGTCAGGAGACCTGGCTGGCGGTGCTGCAGGGTCTGGACCGCTTCGAGGGACGCTCCAGCCTCAAGACCTGGATCTTTACCATCCTGACCAACAAAGCCAGGACCCGTAGCCACCGGGACAACCGCTCCATGGTCTTCTCAGATTTTGAAGAGACGGACTTCGACGCCCCCACTGTTGCTCCCGAGCGGTTCAGAGACGCTTCTCACGGCGCCTCGACAGACCATTGGGCGGTCGCGCCTGCCTCCTGGGAAGGCATCCCGGAAGACAGGGTTCTTTCGGAAGAAACCCTGACCCTGATCCGGCAGAGCATTGCCAGGCTGCCGGAGAACCAGCGAGCCGTCATCACCTTGCGTGACATCGAAGAACTCTCCGCGCAAGAAATTTGTAATATTCTGGGGATTTCCGAGACCAATCAAAGAGTGCTTTTGCATCGAGCGCGCGCTCGTGTGCGCGAGGCGCTGGAGCAGTATCTGGGACCGGAGCTTTGATGGAAACTGCGATGACTTGTAAAGAGCTTGTGGAGCTCGTGACCGATTATCTGGAAGGGACGTTGCCTGCGGATCTGCGCGCCCGCATGGATAGCCATCTCGCCGGCTGCGACGGCTGCACGAATTACCTGGAGCAGATGCGCCAGACCGTCCGCCTGACGGGACAGATCCGGGAAGAGAAACTCACCCCCGCCCAGCGTGACGATCTGCTGCGCCTGTTTCGGGACTGGAAGAAGGATTGACGATCAAGAAATGACAAGTGCTGTGAGAGAAGTCACAGCACTTTTTTGTTGGACCCACGTGGAGCCTGGATCGGGACAGAGGGGGTCTGTCCGATTTCCCCTTCGACCGGCATTATCATAGTAGAACAGGTTCTCATGTGCATTTCGAGCCCCGGGCGAGTATGATTGATTCCATGAAGCATCTCAGAACAGTGGAGACGGCTCAGGATGAGTCACGCCTTAGAGAGTTCGAAGCGACCTTCACGGAGCACTGGGCGCGGGTGTACCGTCTATTACGGCGGCTGGTGGGCGACCCGGCAGAAGCCGAAGACCTGGCGCTGGAGACCTTCCTGCGCCTCTACCGCCGCACCCCCGCGGACGATTTCAATACCGGCGGCTGGCTGCACAAGGTCGCTACCAACCTCGGCTTGCAGTCCATCCGTGCCTGGAAGCGCCGCGAACGCTATGAGCTGGCAGCCGGGAAGTATGCCCTCGAGGAACAGGAGCCGGACTCCCCGGCAGAGATCCTGGCACAGACAGAGCAACGCCAGCGCGTACGGCTGGCGCTCGCCCGCCTCAACGAGAGACAGGCGCAGCTCCTGATCCTGCGACATTCGGGCCTTGCCTACAAGGAGATCGCCAGCCTGCTGGACCTCGCCCCCGCCTCGATCGGACCGTTACTGGTGCGTGCCGAGCGCGAGTTCGAGCGACAATATCGTGCCCTGGCAGAGGAGGAAGGATGAAAGAACACCTGACAGACGGAGAGCTGCGCCTCGCGCTGGATGAAGAGCTGGATCGTGAAGGCACGAACCACCTCTACGCCTGCGCGGATTGCCAGAGGCGCCAGGCGCAAATCAGGCTGCAAAGCGAGAAGACAGACCGCTTGCTTGCCTCTCTCAAACCCAATGAGGAGCCTGTACCTTCTGCCCGTGTGGCATGGGACCGGTTCAAACAACAGACTGTGCAACAGAAGGAGATTCCTATGTTCAAAAGATGGTTTTCATTCCCAGCCGTGCGGTTTGCGAGCGCTGCGCTGGTGATCGTGGCGCTCGTCCTGGCGTTCCCCGGCACGCGTGCCCTGGCGGGCGAGCTGCTCAACCTCTTCCGCGTCCAGCAGGTCCAGGTTGTGCCGGTCGATTTCACCGGCCTGGAACAGCTGACCGGCGATGGCAACCTCGGCAACCAGTTCACCGAGCTGATCTCCGACTCCGTGGACATGCAGAAGGAGCCGGGTGAGCCCGTCGCGGCGGCGAGCGCCGGAGAGGCGAGCCAGCTGGCAGGCTTCGACGTGCGCATCCCGGCCGGTATGACTCCCAGCCAGATCAACGTTACCGATTCGGCAGCCTTCACGCTCACGATGGATCGCAAGAGAGTCCAGGCGCTGCTCGACGAAGCCGGGCGCGGTGACCTCGTCCTGCCCGCTTCGGTGGATGGCGCCGAGATCTCGGTCCAGATCCCCGCTTCGGTCAGCGTTGCCTATGGTACCTGCCCCCGGCCCGGGTCGGGAAAGTCTGGAAATACCGAGCAGAGCACCACGGAGCGCCGTTACCCCGATTGTGTTATCCTTGCCCAGATCCCCAGCCCCAGCGTCAACGCCCCGGCTGACCTGGATATCGAAGCGCTGGCACGCATCGGGCTGGAGTTCACCGGCATGAGTCCCGAAGAGGCGGCTGAATTCACCAGCACCGTCAACTGGACCTCCACGCTGCTGGTGCCGATCCCCAGGAACGCTTCGATCCACGAGCAGGTGAGCGTGGACGGCGTGACCGGCACGCTGATCCAGCGCCCCGCCGACGACGGCCCGCAGTTTGCGCTGCTGTGGGTCAAGGATGGCATCATCTACGCTATCAGTGGCCTGGGTAGCAACTCCCCGCAGGCGATCGAGATGGCAAATTCCCTACCATAAGACCATCGCGCTGACATCGTGCCCGCAGGGTAGCGGAGTGAGGGCGCCTTTTGCCCGAGCGGAGTCGAAGCGCCGCAATGCACTCTTATAGAATCTTATGGATTATCTCTGGAGAAACCAATTGGGAGATTGCTCACCTGCCCTGGCGGGCGGTGCCAGGGTCATCAGGCTAGCACCCTCCTCGCAATGACAGAACACCGTATATGACCATACCGGCAATCGAAACAGACCAGTTGAGAAAAGTATTCGGCGATACCACCGCCGTGAAAGGCCTCACCCTGCAGGTCGCGCAGGGTGAGGTGTTTGGTTTCCTGGGACCCAACGGCGCCGGGAAGACAACCTCCATGAAGATGCTGCTCGGTCTGGTCGCGCCCACCTCTGGCAAAGCATTCCTCCTGGGCGCGCCCGTTGGCGATCGACCGACCCTCGCCCGCGTCGGCTTCCTGCCCGAGCACTTCCGCTTCCAGGAATGGCTGACCGCCAGCGAGTTCCTGCAGCTGCACGGCGAGCTGCTTGGGATGGAGCGACCGGCGCTCAAAGCACGCCAGGATGAGCTCCTGGAACGCGTCGGGTTGACCGCCTTTCGAGGCAAGCTGCTGCGCACGTTCTCGAAGGGAATGCTCCAGCGCATCGGGCTGGCGCAGGCGCTCCTCAACCGCCCTGCCCTGGTCTTCCTCGACGAGCCCACGTCTGGCCTGGACCCGGTGGGACGCCTTCTCGTGCGGGATATCATTCACGAGCTGCGCAGGGACGGGACCTGTGTGTTCCTCAACTCGCACCTGCTGAGCGAGATCGAAGTGACCTGCGACCGCGTGGCATTTATCCGTCACGGGGAGGTGGTACGTCTCCTGGACCTCGGCTCCATGGGCCAGGATAGCGCGACGGTCACAATCCGGCTCGCCGGACTGACTCCGGGGATGACCGCAGGGCTCAGGCGCTGGAGCGACGAGATCCACACCAATGCTGAAGAGCTCACCTTGACAGTCCGCAGCGAGGAGCACGTGCCAGAGATCAACCAGTACCTCGTGGCGCAGGGCGCCCGGGTATATGCGATCAAGCCGGCGCGGATGTCCCTGGAGGAGATCTTCATCGCAACGGTCGGAAAGGACGGCGGGTTGTGAACACGATCTGGATCATTGCCCGCATGACTTTCCGCGAAGCCATCCGTCGCCGCATCGTGCTGACCGGGCTTGTGCTCGGCGTCCTCTTTTTGATCGTCTACTCCGTGGGCTTTCACATGATCTATATCGAGATCAGCAGAGAGAACGCCCGCGACGCGACAGCCTTTGCCCGGATTGCCCAGAAGGAGATGTCCAGCTTTCTGCTCATGGCCGGGCTGTATGCGGTGGCATTCCTGTCGGTGGCGATGGGCGCCCTATTGAGCGCCGATACCCTCGCCGGCGAGATCAGCTCCGGCACCATCCAGACCATCCTCGCCAAGCCGCTGCGCCGCTCCGATGTAGTGCTGGGTAAATGGCTGGGGTTCGCCGGCCTGCTTGCGCTCTATTTCCTCCTGATGGCTGGAGGGGCCGTGCTCAGCGCCTTCCTCCAGGCTGGCTACACGCCGCCCAACCTGTTGGTCGGTCTCACCCTGATCTACCTGGAAGCCCTGCTGGTCATGACGGTCGCTCTGGCCGGCTCGAGCGCCATGTCGGCCCTGGCAACCGGTGGAATGGTCTTTGGCCTGTACGGGCTGGCGTTCATCGGCGGCTGGATCGAGCAGATCGGCGCGATCTTCGGCAACCAGACCGCCGTCCAGGTGGGAATCGTCACCAGCCTGATCATCCCCAGCGAAGCGATGTGGCGCCGCGCCACCTTCGAAATGTCGACGCCGCTGGCAAGCGCCCTGCAAATGTCCCCCTTTACCACCCTCTCCGTTCCCAGCAGCCTCATGGTCGTGTATGCGCTGCTCTACCTGGCGGCGATGCTGGCGCTGGCGGTGAGGACGTTCCAGAAGAGGGATATCTAGAATGAGACCCTAAGGGTTTCTTATGAGGACCTCTTACATGAAATTCGAGTCCAAGTTTCAGAACACGCTAAAAGGGATGTCACTTGAAAAACCCTTAGGGTCTGTTGGTCGAGGGAGTTAAAGAAATTGTAAAGGCGTTTTATAAGAGCGCAGACTATACTGTCATTGGCACATCGCAATGACAAGTCCATCCCCACTGCTCCACGATACCTATTACCACATCTACAACCGCGGTGTGAACCGGGGAAATATTTTCTTTGAAGAACGGAATTACGAGCTTTTCCTGAGGCTCTATGAGCGACACCTCGCTCCGGTGACCGATCTATTCGCCTATTGTCTGTTGAAGAATCACTTTCATCTCGCCATGCGGGTCAAATCAAAAGCGGAGATCTTTGAAGCGATACCGACCTCGCGAGCTCATTCGCAAAACAATCCGCTACATCCGTCCGCTAGGGGAATAGCATGTGCAGGCAAACCTGTAGGCGCGCATTACGTAAGCACCCAATTTTCCAACTTCTTCAACGCCTACGCCAGGATCATCAACAAAGCATACGGCCGGACCGGAAGCCTTTTCCAGCATCCTTTTGGGCGCGTCGCGATCACTACGAACGGGCAGTTTTGGAATGTCATAGCGTACATTCATCAAAATCCTCAAAAGCATGGATTTGTGCGAGACTTTCGCGAATGGAAATATTCGTCCTACGAGGTAATCCTGACCGGAGAACCTACTGTGATACAACGCAGCGAAGTCATGAAGTGGTTTGGGACACGTGAAAACTATATATCACTACACTCGCAATGGGTAACCGATGCCCAGGCAAAATGGTTCCATGAGGATGATTTCGATTGATCCTCATCAAAGACCTTAGGGGTTTGTAAGAAACCCTTAGGGTCTTGGAATCCGCCTTTCAAACCTGGAAACCCGGTATCGAGAGAAATCCTGTAGAATTTTCCACATTGCGGCAGCATTACCGTCTCAACGCGACAAGGAGCACAGCATGGCAAACATTCACAGGCATATCACCATCCGTGGCTTGACCGATGTCCTGGGGGACCGCTTCCTGTATCGCAAGACGCCTTCTCAACCGATCATGCTCCCGCGCAAACCCAGGCACGTGGACAGCGCCACGCATGCCCGGAGACGAACCTCACACCAGGACCTGCTGCGTGAGGCGACCAGCTACGCCAACTTCGCCCAGACCCACGATGTGTATATCGACAAAGCCCGTCGCACAGGCGTGACCGCCTACAACGTCGCCTTAACCGACTGGTTCGAGGGACCGCGCCTGCTGCAGATCGACATCGACGCCTGGACCGGGGCAGCCGGCGAGACGATCCGCGTCAAAGCCCGGGACAACGTCAAGGTCGCGACCGTCACCGTGGAGATCCGTGATGAGAATGGGACTCTGCTCGAGACGGGCGAAGCCGTCCAATCGGAGACAGAACGTGACTGGTGGCACTACACCACCCGCTCACGTATTCCCCTGAAACCCTTCCCGAGCGTCGAAGCCATCGCCCGGGACCTGCCCGGCAACCAGGACTCCTTCCTCATCGATTAGGGCATCTCGCCCGAAGCGGCTCGGGGGACCTTGCTACAATTCATCCTGACGGTTTCACGCACTCATGCAAGAAAGAGGGGCTGCCCATGCACAAGAAACTGACACCGTTCTGGATATTGATCCTCCTCCTCACCGCCTGCACACCGCCATCCCCATTGCACCTTCCACCGTCGTCCACCCCCTATCCCCTTCTCCCTCTCCCCTGCCCCTGTCTCACCAGCGTCTCCAACACCTGCACTCAACCTGACGCTCACCTTATTCCAGATGCACAACCGCACGGACGGCTGGGCGCTGGCAATGGCATGCGACGAAGCGGGCTGCAATCC
>DAITPI010000124.1:0-10082 GCA_036833655.1 Anaerolineales bacterium
CCCTGGCGCCGAACTCGCGCGCCGCGATGAGCAATACGCGTCCATCCCCTGCGCCGAGGTCGTAGACCACCTCGCCTGGCTGGACCTTTGCCAGCTGCAGCGCTTTGCGGATCCGCTCCATTCTCGTGGGTACAGGCGGAAGACCATGCAGCGCCGGGACCAGGACCCAGAGCAGGATCAGGAGGAAAAGCAGGATGCTCAGCGCATACGCCAGCAGAACGATCATGCTTCGCTGCTTTCGGTCCGGCGCAACAACGCCAGCAGGCGCGGGAGGATGACGATCTTTTCGGTCAGCTCAGCAAGCGCAAGCAGGGCGAACAAGTTAAAGACGACCGCCAGGAGTGCCACGGGGAAGAAGCCGAACTGCCTGTACATAAATGTTGCCAGCAAAGCGCCGATCATCCGCCCCATGGAATGGCCCGTCACATTGAAGGATAAGAGCGTCGCGCGTGCGCCCGGCATGATCTCGGTCATCAGGGGGATGTGGCTGATCATGACGTATTCGAACGTGATGTAGAAGAGGAAGAGTCCGGCCAACGCCCCGGCTTCGCTGCGACCAATGACGGGTAACAACGCCGCTGCCAGGATGTTGCCGATCAAACCGAGCATGAGGGCACGCGGCTTCCCGAGCCGGTCTGTGGTCAGGGCGACGAGTCCCTCCCCGCTGAGCTCGGAGAACCCGATCACAGCCGAGGCGCCGGCGAGCGCAGCGATCTTCAGCCCGAACGAATCCTCCAGCCAGACGCCGAAGATCAGGTTGACCAGCTCGTTGGCGGCGCTCGCCCACAGGGCAATGGAGACCCCCGCCAGCGCCGGGACATGCGTCAGCACGGCGCGGATGTTCTTAACGGAACCGTTTTCGGGCTGCGCGGGCTGATCGCGCGGCGCCATCCACAAGATGGTGGCAAACATCACGACTCCCAACCCGGCGAGCAGCGGGAAGGGAGCACTCCAGCCGAAGCGCGAAATGAAATATCCCACCAGTGGGATTCCGGCAATGAACGCCAGGGACCAGGAGATCTCGGTGAGCGCCAGGGCCGTCCCGCGCCGCTCGTAGGGAATGCGGTCGCCGAAGTAGGCTTGCATGGAGGGATCGAACAAATATTTCCCCAGGATAGCGATCAGGACCGCCAGCGTAAATGTGACCAGGCTGGGGCGGAGCGCCACCAGTCCCATCCCGACCGTAAAGAGGGCAATCCCCGAAAGCATGCCGAACTTGCGACCGCGGTGGTCCGCGAACGAGCCCAACACCGGGGCAAACATGCCGACGAAGGAACGCAGCGTGACGACATACGAGAGTGTGGTGAACTCCACGCCCAGCCCGCGCGCAAAGACCGCCAGAAATGGGTAGACCATGCGGTGCATCGTATTCAGGATGGTACGAAGCAGCATGACGATCAGGAGTTGAAAGCGAATGCGCATATTATTCGGGTTAGCGCCTGCAAGAATACCATAAAAGGCAAGACAGGCGTCAAGTAAATAATCGGATTTACTTTGTCTTATTACATCCATCACTGGCTTTCTAGGATACAAAATACTACGTTCGTATCCACTTCTTTTGTTACAATTTTCACAACTACATATGAATATACATATATAGCGACAAGGAGAGTGAATGAATAGCAATCTTGAATCTGAGGTCACTCAACTGCATGCCGAGATCTGCGGCGGGCTGGCAGATCCGAACCGCATCCTGATCCTGTACGAGCTCTCACAATCCCCCCGCAACGTAACCGAGCTTTCCCACAACCTCAAGATGCCGCAGCCGCTGGTCTCGCGCCACCTGAAGGTTCTCCGCGAGCGCGGCATGGTGACCCCCACTCGTAAAGGCACCGTCATCGAGTATGCGCTGGCAGATGAGCGCCTGATCCAGGCGCTGGATCTCTTGCGGGCTGTGATGCGCGATGGGTTGACCAAGCGTGCAGAGCTGGTCGAAGCATTGCCGTAAAGGGCAGACACGATCCACATCAAAGGAGACTACAATGATCGAGAAAAAGAACAAAATGACTCTGGTCGTCCTGAGCGGCGACATGGACAAGGTCATGGCAGCCTATATCATCGCCTCGGGGGCAGCCGCCTCCGGTATGGAAGTCATCATGTTCTTCACGTTCTGGGGCATCAAGGCCATTCAGAAGGGCAGCCTGACCGGCAAGAGCCTGTTTGGTCGCATGCTCGGCGCCATGAACCGCGGCGGCCTGGACGCTATCGGTCCGTCACGTCTCAACATGGGCGGCATGGGACGCTGGATGTTCAAGCTGATGATGAAGAAGCACGGCGTGACACCGCTGAACGAGCTGCGGGATGCCTGCATCGCCCTGGGCGTCAAGCTGATCCCCTGTGATATGTCCATGCGGGTCATGGAAATCGATTGCGAGGATCTGATCCCCGAAACGGAAGAACCGGTCGGCGTGGCGGTCATGCTCGAGCATGCCAACGAGTCGAGCGTTCAGTATTTCATTTAAACCTCACCCCCTGCCCCTCTCCTGCAAGAGAGGGGAGTGAAAGGAATTCCCAATGTCTGATACCCCCAAACTCTCTCTGGATTTCAAAGGTCTGTTGTGCCCGATGCCCGTGGTCAAGATGGCCCAGGCGATGAAGCAGGTGCAGGTCGGCGATCTGATCGAAGCTGTTGCTACGGATCCCGGCGTGATGGCCGATATCCCCGCCTGGACGCGGAGCACGGGCAATGAGCTGGTGAGCCTGGAGAAAGAGGATAAGGTATTCAAGTTCGTTGTGAGACGGGCAAAGTAAAGAAGTAAACAAGTAGACAGGTAGAGATATTTACGTGTCTACCTATGTACTCTCAAGGAGTGACTATGTTGATCTTCCAACTCCTGGCGCTCGCGGGACTCCTGGCTGGTCTCTACGGGATCTATCTGCGCTACGCAGAGACCAAGCGCCGTCTCCTGCCCGCGGACCGCTCCCCCATCAAGGGCAACCTTTCGCATGGCATTACCTATGCCTTCAGCACGGGCATGATGCCCTGGGCAAAAGAGTCCACGCGCATCCACATGCTCGCCTACCTGCGCGGGATCGGCTTCCACGTGGGTGTGTTCGCGGCGATCGGCGCCGTGCTCCTGAGTCCCTTCTGGGGATGGCTACCCCTCCTGCTGCGACAGCTCATGTTCTGGGTTCTGCTGCTTGGCGCGATCCTGGGCGCGGCGGGTGGAGTCATGCGGATCGTCGAGCGCAATCTGCGAGGCTTGAGCCTGCCCGACGATCACTTCGCGGTCTGGCTGACGACGCTCTTTATCTTGATGACAGGTCTGGCGCTGGTAAACAAGGCATTCACCATTCCGATGTACCTGCTCAGCGCGGCTACGTTCGTCTACGTGCCCCTGGGCAAGATCCGCCACTGCCTGTATTTCTTCTTCTCGCGGCTGTTCTTTGGCAGGTTCTTCGGACGGCGCGCGGTCTTTCCACACCCGCAGGCAACCAAGTGAGGCACTCATGACCGAGACCATCGAACTTGCTCTCAAGAGCCTGGAAACCCAGCTCAACCAGCCGCTCGAGGCTGCCCTGGAAGCTTGCGCCCGCTGTGGGATCTGCGCGGAAGCCTGCCACTATTACCGCGCCGAGCCCAAGGTGGAACATATCCCGGCATATCGCGCCGAGCAACTGCGCAGTGTCTATCGCTACGAGCATGATTTCCTGAGCCGGCTGTTCCCTGCCTGGACGCGCGCCCGGAAACTGGACGAAACCACGCTTGCCAGCCTGACCGAAGTCGCCTTCAGCCAGTGCACGTTATGCCGGCGCTGCACGGTGAACTGCCCGCTGGGCGTGGATACACCCCTGCTGATGCGCGCCGTCCGTGCGATGGCATCGGCCGCGGGCACCGCGCCCGAGATCCTGGTGATGCTGGCCGACGCCGCGATCGAAAAGGGCAGGGATCCCTCCTTCTACAAAGAGATGTTCCTCGAACAGATCCGGGAGATGGAAGACCAGTTACGTGAGATCACGGGCGATCCGAACGCGACCATTCCTGTCGAAAAACAGGGTGCGAAAGTCTTGTACGTCCCGCTGGCCGGCGCACATACGATCCTCCCGCCGGCTGTCCTGTTCAACGTGGCAAACGAAGACTGGACGCTCTCGATCTTCGAAGCTTCGAACTACGGTGTGTTCCTCGCCGACGTGAGCCGCGCCAAGCAGGTTGCCCGGCGCATCGTGGAGGAAGCCAACCGGCTGGGCGTGCAGGAGATCGTCATCTCCGAATGCGGGCATGCCTACGCCTCCTACCGCTGGGATGTGCCGAACTGGTTCCCGGGCGAGTTCGATTTCAAGGTGCGTTCCCTGATCGAGGTCATTGCAGATTACATCCGCGAAGGAAAAATCAAGGTAGACCGCACGCTGATCCCGGAAGGAGTCACCTACCATGACTCCTGTAACCTTGCCCGCAACGGCGGCTTGATCGAAGAGCCGCGTTTCGTACTGCAGCACGTGGTCTCGGACTTCCGCGAGATGACCCCCAACAAAGCCGAAGCCCTGTGCTGCGGAGGCGGGGGCGGTCTGGTGGCATTGGCGGAATATGCCGAGCGACGCATCGCGGCAGGCAAGCCAAAAGCAGAGCAGATCCGGAATACGGGGGCGCGCGTAGTTGTCGCCGCCTGCGAGAACTGCCGCCTGCAGATCGGCGATCTGAACGAGCATTACAACCTGAACATCCATGTCACAGCCCTGACCGACCTGGTGATCCGCGCGATGCGCCTGCCCAGGGCAATGCCTGGCACGGAGGCAGAGCATCTGTTCGAAGGCGAAAAGAGTCCTGTCATGCGAGACTGAACAGTTACGAATGAAAAAGCCCGCCGTCCGGCGGGCTTTTTCATTCGTAACCTCTTAAGTGGATGGCTTCCTCGCGTTCAAGAACGCCTTCGTCAGAAAATACGCGGCGACCAGCGTAAACAGGATCAGCGCCAGGAAGAAACCGATGATGAAGAAGTTGCCCGAGTTGAAGATCGGCGAGGGCGGCGGGTGCATCACGTTTTCCGCGGTCGCAAAGATCACCCGCAGGACAACGATGAAAATGATATTCGCCAGCGATGTGATCCGGTCTACGTTGATGATCCACAGGCCAAGCTGCAGGAGCACGCCCGTCACCGCGAAGATTGCCGCCAGGCGAAAGCGCGGCTCGGAGAGGAACAGCCCGTTCCAGTTGGACTCCATCGCCCACAACGATAGAGGTAGATAGGTCACCCAGAAAGCCATCCCCGTCCGCCCCAGGGCAGCCGACCAGCGATGGAAAGCAGGGCGGCGTGTGATCAGCGCCAGCAAGCCTGCCAGACCTGCGGCAATGAGGGCAAGCTCGGCAACCAGGACCCAGGCCCCGTGCAGGTATACGATCCGTACGCTTGCGCCCAGGGATTTCTCCTCCGGACCCGCCAGGGCAAGGAGAGCAATTACAATTAATGTGATGAAGAACAATGTGAGTGGTGATTTGAGCTTCGGCATTGTCCGATTTTACTCGAAACGCAGGACGCCGAGCGGATCCGCAGGCCCAACCGAAGCGTGAGGAGAACCTATGGAAAAACCGCCTGCCAGTGTTGCTTTGGATCAATTGAATATTCCACACCGGGTCTTTCAGCACGAGAAGCCGCTCCGCTCGTTTGAGCAGGCGGCGGAGGAACGCGGTCAAAGACCGGAGCAGATCGTGCGCAGCATCCTCTTCCAGATCCGCCCGGGCGAGTTCGTGATGGTGCTGGTGGCGGGACCTGCCCAGGTGGACTGGCGAAAACTACGCCAGCTGGTGGGTCGCTCGCGCGTGCGGATGGCAACCGAAGAGGAAGTGGTGGAAGTGACAGGATACCGGGTAGGAACGGTCAGCCCGTTCGGGTTGCGGACTCCGGTCCGGACGCTGATCGACCAAAGCGTCCTCCGGGAGGAGGAGCTCTCACTTGGATCTGGCGCGCGCCAGATGGCGATCATCATGAAAAGCGCCGACCTGCGACGGGCCCTGGGGGAGGCAGATATCGTTTCCCTCCTGGAATCTGTTTGACAAAATTCAGCGCCGGAATTAAGATTAAAGCCAATAAAGTCTATTGGGTAACTAGACTTTCAAGGCAGCCATGAGACTTTCCAAGCGCGGTGAATACGGTTTACGAGCAATGATCACCCTGGCAGAACCCGCCAGGGATGGCCACACCCCCGTGATGCTGCAGATCAAAGACATCTCGCAGCGTGAGCGGATCTCGCCCAAGTTTCTGGAGCAGATCCTGCTCACACTCAAGAACGCCGGCTTGCTTCACAGCAAGATGGGGGTCGGCGGCGGGTATTACCTCGCCCGACCCGCCAGCGAGATCACCCTGGGACAGATCTTCCGCGTGCTCGATGGACCGGTGGCTCCCATCCGGTGTGTGAGCCAGATGGCCTACGAGTCGTGCGGTTGCCCCGATGAAGAGACCTGCGGTCTGCGCCTGGCAATGAGCGATGTCCGCAATGCCATTGCCGGGATCCTGGATAACACCTCCCTCGAAGATATTATCAGGCGACAGGATAATATCCGTCAGAAACTGGCTGTGCAGTAAAGAAACAACCGAGGCGTCACCACGTCATTTATTCCCGGAAAAACGCACTCCACAAACTTAATCGTATGTAAAAGACAGGCGGACCGCAACACATCACACCCCTCACGGAGGTCCATGGAATGGACATCACAATCCTGCTCTACATACTGGTGGGCTTCGTTGCCCAGACGATCGACGGCGCCCTGGGCATGGCGTACGGCGTGAGCTCGAATACGTTTCTGCTTAGCCTGGGGCTGCCCCCCGCAGCTGCCTCTGCCAGCGTGCACATGGCGGAAGTGGTCACGACCGGAGTATCCGGCGTCTCGCACTGGCGACTCGGCAACATCGACTGGAACCTGGTCAAGCGGCTGCTCATCCCCGGTGTGTTTGGCGGTGTGGCAGGCGCCTATTTGCTCACCTCGATTGACGGGGATGTGATCAAGCCCTGGATCTCCGCCTACCTGCTTGTCATGGGCGCGTTCATTCTCTATAAAGCCTTTCGCCCGAGCGGGCATGTCAATGATGGGACACACACGGCACGCGTCAGCGCGCTCGGCCTGATCGGCGGGTTCTGCGACGCCATCGGCGGAGGCGGCTGGGGTCCTGTGGTGACGACCACTTTGGTGGCGCGCGGCAAGAATCCGCGGCTGACGATCGGCTCGGTGAACTTTTCAGAGTTTTTCGTGACATTTGCCGAGTCGGTCACCTTCGTCCTGACGCTGACCTTCACGCAGTACTGGCAGATCATTCTGGGGTTGTTGATCGGCGGCGCGATCGCCGCACCCCTCGCCGCCCGCGTGACGAAGACCTTGCCTTTGAAGGGACTGATGATCCTGGTTGGGACGCTGATCATCCTCCTCAGCATCCGGACGATTTACCTGACGCTAACTTGATTCTCGCTGCAAACAACGCAAGGCTTTTGTACCGGAAGCCGCCTTCTCCTATAACCGTTCCGAGACATATTTCCGCAGCGCGGCGGCGGCATCCTCGTAGAGCCGCTCTGCTTCCTCTCGGGCGGAGCGGATCTGCAAAGCTTCCTTCTCGTGGAGGTTGGCATACCGGATCAACGCGTCGAGCAGCTGCAGCTTGTCCTCGATGCCAAATCCCGGCACGGGGGCAGTTTCCCGGATGCGCTTGTGCCAGGAGCCCGGTTTTCCGTAGGCAGCCTTATGCCCACTGATTCCTCCAAGCTCAGCGCCTTCATGCGAAAACACCACACCGCCCTTGATCAGATCTGCCAGCCAGGGCTTGGATGGTAGACGCATCCGGATGGTCTTGGCGATCTCCTCTTTCTGGTCCAGCCACTGCTGGTCGGGACTCTTTTCCTGGATTCTTCTTCCGCCAAGCCGGTGCTCGGTGTACCAGACGCCGTCCTGTCTGGAAATCTTCCCGCTCCAGTACTTGACTTCGAAGACCCAGATCCCGCCGGGACCCAGCAGCAACACGTCCGTATCGGAGGTGACCCGGGCAGACGTGAGCAATCCCCATACGGCAATATGACGATCATCGAGAAAGGCAAGCGATTTGAGGAACTCGACCTCTGCACGATCTCCCCTGGTGCGGACAGGATAACGCCTGGGTCGCAGCGCCTTCCACCACGATGCCATCAGGCTCATCGGCGGAGGCGTGTCTGTCCTGACAGTCTCGCTGCCGCGCCGGAACATGTAGACGGCGATGATCAGGCTGCCCGCCGTCGCCAGCATGCACAAATACATCAGGAATTCCGGCCTGCGAGCAGGAAGATAATAAAACCCCGCCTCGAGCGCGATACAGATCGCGAGAAAGGCGAGGATCGTGAGCGCGGTGATTCTCTGCATCCGAGTGCGACTCGCCGTCGCAACTCGATCCCTCCTGCGCTGCGTCACCTGGATGGCGCGTCCCCATTCGGTGGCGAGGCGCGTCTCCCGCGCTTGCCCTGTCCGGTATCCCTCATAGAGATCGATCCAGCATTTCTCGATGATGCGCATGAGACGCCTCACCAGGCTCCAGGTAAGAGAGGGCAGTGAGCTGACATATTTTTCCTCTGGCTGTGTTTACACCAAGAACAGGGGCATTTGGGGGTTCCAGCGACCAAATTTAGACAGACATAAGTCAGGGTCCGCAGCACTTTGTAAACCATTATAATAATTGCAACACAGAGAGCTAGTGATGAAATCCATCCGTTGCACGTTCATTTTGATATTGATCCTTCTTGCATCCCTGCTGCTTGCGTTCCAGCCAGGGAGCGCGCAGGGGGAGCAACCGCTCGCCCTGGTCTTGACCGCAGATGGACCGATCATGCCGCCCATGCTCGAATACATCAAGCGCGGCGTGCAAGTGGCGGAGCGACGCAATGCCGAGGTATTGGTGATCGAATTGAACACGCCGGGCGGCAGCATCGAGACCATGCTTGAGATCATCCGCACGATCCGGGCGAGCAACGTACCGGTGGTCGTGTATGTGGCGCCGAAGAATGCCATTGCAGGGAGCGCGGGCGCGATGATCACCATGGCGGGCCAGGTCTCCGCGATGGCGCCGGAGACCTCGATCGGCGCCTCGAGCCCGATCAGCAGCTCCGGTGAGAATCTCAACTCGACCGCAGAAGCCAAGGCAAAGGAGATCACAAAGGCTGCCATCCGCCCGCTGGTAACGCCGCGCGGCAAAGAGGCGCTGGCGCTGGCCGAATCGATGATCGACGAAGCCAAAGCCGCCACCGCCGACGAAGCCCTCAAAGCCAAGCTGATCGACTTCGTCGCGGACGACCTGGAAGACCTCCTGCAGGCGCTGGATGGCTTTACCGTGCAGATGAACGGCGGGCCGCGCACGATCGACACAACCGATGTCCAAACCGATCCGCTGGGGATGACCTTCATCGAGGAGTTCTTGCTTTTCCTCACCGATCCCAACATTGCCTTCCTGCTCCTGGCGATCGGCGTGCAGGCAGTGCTGATCGAGATCTCCAGCCCTGGCGGCTGGGTGGCGGGGTTCATCGGCGTGGTCTGCCTGACGCTGGCGGTCTACGGGATGGGCGTGCTGCCGGTCAACTGGTTTGGCATTATCTTTTTGCTCACTGCCTTTGTGCTGTTCATCCTCGATATTAAAGCGCCGACACATGGCGCCCTGACGATTGCGGGCGTGGCATCGTTCATCATCGGCGCGCTGGTGCTGTTTAACTCGCCAGGCGTGCCTGCGTTCCAGCGCGTGTCTGTCCCGCTGGTGGTCGGCACGGGGTTCGTCATCGGCTTGATGTTCATGGTCATTCTGATGTTCGCGTTACGCGCCATGCATGTCCCTATCCACGCCGGGGTTGAGGCCCTGGTTGGGAGAAGGGGCACCGCCCGGACTCTGGTGGAGGCAGGCGGAGGCCAGGTCCAGCTGGGATCCGAGCTATGGACCGCTGAATCCGTGGATGGCTCCGAGCCGATCGGTAAGGGAGATCGTGTGGAAGTCGTCGAAGTAAGAGGTTTGCGATTGAAGGTTAGGAAAATCAAATAACACGAACCTTGCAAAGGTTGTTCTTCTAAGAGTTCCCACTGAAAATCAAAGCCTTTGCAAGGTGATTACAAAAAGGATCTTATGCCTGTTACCCCTACGAGAGACCGGGTC
>DAITPI010000125.1:0-10081 GCA_036833655.1 Anaerolineales bacterium
GGAAGTCGCCCCGGGGAGCATAGCCGGTCCCGGTTACGTGGATGAACTGTCCATCCACCCACAGCCGCGTGACGGTCATCTCGTTGTGCGTCAGCGTGCCGGTCTTGTCCGAGCAGATCACGGTGGCGGAGCCCAGCGTCTCCACGGACGACAGCTTGCGGATGAGGGCGTGGCGCTTGATCATCTCGCGCATGCCAAGCGCCAGGGAAATCGTCACGACCGCCGGGAGTCCCTCGGGCACGGCGGCGATCGCCAGGCTGATGGCAATGATGAAGGTCTCGGTGATATCCGCGGCGTATTCCGTGACGTATCCCAGCGGAGCCGTGAAGAGCTCATTGATATTGGTGTAGTTGATCAGCGCGACGACAAAGACGATCGCCACCAGGATGAGGGCTCCCACACTGAGCGATTTGCCCAGCTGGTCGAGACGTCGCTGCAGCGGCGTCTCCTCGGTCTCGACGTTCTGCAGCATGCTGGCGATCAGTCCCAGCTGCGTGCGCATGCCCGTGCTGGTGACCACGCCCCGTCCCCGTCCATAGGAGACCACGGTGCCCATAAAAGCAGTATTCTTGCGATCTCCCAGCGGGACGTCCCGGTCGAGCACGGTCGCGGCGTTCTTCTGGACCGCCAGCGACTCGCCGGTAAGCGATGCCTCCTCGATACGCAGATTGACCGCCTCCAGCAGCCGGATATCCGCCGGGATGAAGTTCCCGGTTTCGAGGAACACCAGGTCCCCCGGCACCAGCTCATACGAAGGCACCGAGATCCGCCGCCCGTCCCGCACGGCCTGCGCATCGGGCGCGGCAAGCTTCTTGAGGCTGCCAGTGCCTCCTCGGCGCGCTGCTCCTGGACGATGCCCAGGATGGAATTGAGCACCACAATCGCCATGATGGCTGCCGCTTCTACATAGTCCCCCAGCAACGCCGAAATGACAGAGGCGACGATCAGCAGGAGCACCACGAAGTTGTTCAGCTGCTCCCAGAGCATATGCAGGAAGGTCGGCCGGGGCGCCTCCTTCAGCTGGTTTGGACCGTATTGCTCGAGCCGTCGCTTTGCTTCTTCTGACGTCAATCCATTGTCTTCCACCCTTAAGTGTTCCAGAACCTGTTGTCTGTTGAGCGCATGCCACTCATGTTCATGCTGTCTTGCGCCCTGAGCAGGCGCTACATTACCGTTTTTATCAAGGGTCATGCAACCATCTCCGAAGTGGTGTAGTCTCGCAACAAAAAACCACCACACCTGCAGTGGTGGTCTCGCCAACGCCTTCCAGCGCATGGATCACCGATGGCGCGCATCGCGAGCCAATGGGTTGACGATGATCCAACCCGTGGGGAACAGGCGGCTACTCCCCATCCGAATTCAGTTTACTCCAAATTAAACGAGTGTCAAGTGAGCAACTGGAATGCGGCGGGGCCTTCTCGAAGTCCTGAGAGGATTAAGTCGTTCCGCAAATTCTGCGAACAGGCGCGAATCAAAGAGAATTGGCGAAGATTGGCGTCCATTCGCGTGCTCATTTCCGGCTTTGGAAAACTCTGGGAAAGGTGGCTCAACGGATTATTTCTCAGGCTCGATCCGGGTGCCCGCCGGCAGCTCGGTATTCTTTGCAATCACCACCACGCCGTCCCGCACAAAGTACAGGTCGCCATCGATATCCTTGTCACGCGGGAAGGGCTTGATCACCACGTTATCGCCGATGCGCACGTTCTTATCCAGGATCGCCGATTCGATGTGGCAGTTCTTGCCGATGCCGATCGGGAGCGTGCCGCGCACCTTTTCGGCTGCGTAATAGTCCGCGCCCATCAGGATGCTGTCCTTGATCACGGTCCCTTCGGCGATCCGGCTGCGGATCCCGACGATCGAGTGGGTGATCTGTGCCTTGCGGATCTGGCAGCCCTCGGCGATCAGCACGTCTTTCAGCTCACTATCCTCCACCGTGGAGCCCGGCAGGAAACGCGCGTGCGTGTAAATGGGCGCTTTCGGATCGTAGAAATTGAACGGCGGGTTTGCCTGGGTCAGCTGCAGATTCGTCTCGTAGAACGAGCGAATGGTCCCGATATCCTCCCAGTAGCCGTCGAAATCGTAGCCGTAGACTTCGTGCGAGCGGATGGCTTCGGGGATGATCTCCCCGCCGAAGTCGTCATGCCGCAGGTGGTAGACCAGCAGGTCGGTCAGGACGCGGGTCTTGAACAGGTAGATCCCCATGGAGCCCAGCAGCGGTCGCTGCGGGTCATCGCGACTGACGAACCGCTTCTGAACGTCTGGATCTTTTGGCTTTTCGTAGAAATCGGAGATGCGGCCGTTCGCTTCGCGCTTCAGGATCCCCAGGCGAGGCGCCTCGCTCATGGGCACGGGCTGGACTGCCACGGTGATATCGGCATTCCTGTCCCAGTGGAAGTCCGCCATCCCGGAATAGTCCATGCGGTAGAGGTGGTCACCCGCCAGGATCAAGACATACTCCGCCCCCGTCGCCTGGATCTCGAACAACTGCTTGCGGACCGCGTCGGCAGTGCCCTGGTACCAGTCTGTGCTCTGGGGCGTTTGCTCTGCCGCCCAGATCTGCACCCAGCCGGTGTGGAACACGTCGAAGTTGTATGCCTGGGAGATGTGCCGGTGCAGGGAGACCGAGTTGAACTGCGTCAGGATCGCCACCCGGAAGATCCCGGAGTTGATGCAGTTGCTGATGGGGATATCAATGAGGCGATACTTCCCCGCGATCGGCACGGCGGGCTTCGAGCGCATCTTGGTCAGGGGATGCAAACGGGTTCCCTTGCCTCCTCCCATAATAACGCCCAGGACATCGTTCATTGACGGCATGGCAGACCTCCATGAGTTGGAATGTGACGTGCTCGTTGCGATAAGGCTATTATCTCCTAATTTTTGGAAACTGGCGCAGTTTCCCCGCGATATACACGAACGGATATGCCAGGACGATCAGCACATCGATCAAGACAAAGATCAAATTCAGTTTCATTTTTCACCTTCAGACAAAATACCATAGCCATTTTCATTCTATGGTGTAGAATAGCAAAAGTCAACCGTCCCAGGACGCATGAATCAAGCCATTTCCCTAAACAAACATCCTCCATTGCGGAGGATGTTACCCTTGAGAAGAAAGCGACGTGAGTGCCGAAGGAGGGAATCGAACCCTCATTCCCGGAGGGAACACGATTTTGAGTCGTGCGCGTCTGCCTATTCCGCCACTTCGGCTCTTGGGGCGATCTTTCCCCAGGCGCAGCAAAGTATACCACTCTCAAGATGAAGGTCAAGTAGAATCCCTGCGGTAAAGACCACGCCTCGACAGTAGAATAACCACGGAGACATCAGATCACGGAGCTCCAATTCTTTTCTCCGTGGTTCAAAAGACCAGGACAAGGACAGGAATGAAACTCGGAATCATCGGACTGCCTCAATCAGGAAAGACAACCATTTTCAATGCGCTGACCCGTGGGGACGCGCCCACCACCGCCTCCGCCGGACGATTCGAGGTCCATACCGCGGTGGTGGAGGTCCCGGACCCCCGGGTGGACAGGCTCTCGGGGATGTTCAAGCCGAAGAAGACGATCTACGCCAAGGTCACCTATGCAGACATCGCCGGTCTGGAGAGCGGCGCGGCAAAAAGCGGCATCTCGGGGCAGCTGCTGAACCAGCTCACCCAGATGGACGGCTTCCTCCTGGTGGTGCGCGGCTTCGAGGACGACAGCGTCGCCCACACCATGGGCAGCATCGACCCCGCCCGCGATGCCGATATCATGCTGAGCGAGCTGCTGCTGAACGACCTGATCGCGGTGGAGCGCAAGCTCGAGCGCCTGGCAGAAGAGCGCAAAAAGGGTGGCACCGACAAAGTCGATAACGAGCGCCAGACCCAGCTGTTCGGACGCCTGCGCGATGCCCTCTCGGAGAATACCCCTCTACGGAAGGTGGAGGTCTCGGCGGAGGAGGGTAAAATCCTTGCGAGCTTCGGGCTGCTCACCCGGAAACCGGTACTGATCGTCTTCAATATGGGCGAGGGGCAAAAGGCGCCCGTCTGGGAGTTCGAGACGCCCTCCGTGGCGCTGCAGGGCAAGCTCGAGATGGAGATTGCCCAGCTCTCGCCCGAAGATGCCGCGGTCTTCATGCAGGAGTATGGCATCGAGGAGCTCAGCCTGAACCGGATGATCCGCCTGTCCTATGACCTGCTGCAGGTCCAATCGTTCTTCACGGTCGGCGAGGACGAGGTCCGGGCCTGGGAGACGAAGCGCGGCGCCACCGCCCAGGAGGCGGCCGGCGAGATCCACACCGACCTGCAGCGCGGCTTCGTCCGGGCGGAGGTGGTCCACTACGATGACCTCGTCAGCCTCGGCGGCATGAACGAGGCGAAACAAAAAGGCAAGCTGCGCCTGGAGGGCAAGGAATACATCGTCAAGGACGGCGATATCGTGCACATCCGGTCGAGTTTATGAATCTATCCCCTGGGACCGGGCAACTGCCCGTCCCTACAGAACAAACAAATAGAGGAGAGAATTTGATGGCTTATTCGATGCAAACTTATGCAGTCAAGAAGTGGGACTTGAGCGAGCTTTTCAGCAGTTTCGACAGCCCGGAGCTGGAGGAGGCGTTTGACAACGTGGAGGAACAGGTCGCCTCGTTCGAGGGCGTGCGCGGCAGGCTGACTCCCGATATCGATGCCGGGATGTTCCTCGATATCGTGCACGCTTCGGAAGAGACGATGCGCGTCCTCAAGCGTGTGTATGCCTTTGCAGAGTTATCCTTTGCAGAAAATACGCAGAACCAGAATGCCCAGAGCCTGGTGGGACGCGTCCAGCAGTTTATTGCCGAGATCCAGAATCGCACGCTGTTCTTCAGTCTGTGGTGGAAGGATCTGGATGAGGCGAATGCCAGGCGCCTGATGGACGCTTCGGGGGATTACCGCTACTATCTCGAGGCGATCCGGCAATTCAAGCCGTATACGCTCAGCGAAGCCGAAGAGAAAGTGATCAATATCAAGGATGTCACCGGCTCGAATGCCCTCATCAATCTCTATGATTCGATTACGAACCGCTATACCTTCAAGCTGGAGGTGGACGGCCAGGTGAAGGAGCTGACCCGCGCCCAGCTGCAGCCCTACATCCAGGGATCGGACCCCGACCTGCGCGCCCGCGCCTACCAGGAGCTGTACCGCGTCTATGGCGAGGATGGCCCTGTGCTCGGGCAGATGTACCAGACCCGCGCCCGCGACTGGCACAACGAGAACATCCTGCTGCGCAAGTTCAGCAGCGCCATGTCGGTGCGCAACCTGACGAACGACGTGCCCGATGAAGCGGTAGATGTGCTGCTCGACGTAACTAAGAAAAACGCGGGGATCTTCCAGCGCTACTTCAAGCTCAAAGCCAGGCAGCTCGGCGTCCCTTCGGGAAAATTGCGCCGCTACGACATCTATGCCCCGCTGGCGAAATCGGACAAAGCCTTCGAGTTCGGCGATGCAGCCCGGATGGTGCTCGAGTCGTTCAACGCCTTCGATCCGCGTATCGGTGAGCTGGCACAGCGCGTGTTCGACCAGGACCACCTCGACAGCGAAGTGCGCAAGGGCAAGGACGGCGGGGCCTTCTGCGCCTCGATCAACCCCGAGGATACGCCCTATGTGCTGATGAACTACACCGGCCGGGCGCGCGATGTGGCAACCATGGCGCATGAGCTCGGACATGCCATCCACGCCATGCTGGCGTCGGAGCACAGCACCTTCACATTCCACTCCTCCCTGCCGCTGGCTGAGACGGCTTCCACCTTTGGTGAGATGATGCTCACCGAGAAGCTGCTCGCCGAGGAGACCGACGAATCCGTCCGCCGCGATATCCTGTTCAAGCAGATGGACGACGCGTTCGCGACCATCCTGCGCCAGATCTATTTCGCGCTGTTCGAGCGGGATGCGCATGAGATGATCCAGAAAAACGCCTCCTCCGACGAGCTCTCGGCGGCGTATCTGGAAAACCTGAAGGAACAGTTCGGCGACTCGGTGGAGATCAGCGATGAATTCAAGTGGGAATGGGTCTCCATCCCGCACATTTATCACACGCCGTTCTACGTGTACGCTTACGCCTTCGGTCAGCTGCTGGTGTTCGCGCTCTACCAGCAATACAAGGCAGAAGGCGAATCGTTCAAGCCGAAGTACATCAAGATCCTCTCGGCGGGCGGCTCGGAAGCCCCGGCAAAAATCCTGGCCGAGGCGGGCATCGATATCCGCTCCCCGCAGTTCTGGCAGGGCGGCTTCGACGTGCTCAGCCGGATGGTGGATGAGCTGGAGAAGCTGTAAGAAGTAACAGGTAGACAGCTATACAGGAAAACAAGTACACGGGCTCCGTGTACTTGTTTTTTTGTTCAGGAAACTACTTTGCCAGCCTGCTATCAATTCTTTCAAACTCTACAAGCTTGCCCTCTGCCTGCGAGCATCGTCTCACTTCCTCAAGATTGATTTCATTTCGTTGTGCTACCAGCGTCGCCTGAAAGACTGACAGGAGAACACACCTGGCTCCGCGTGTACCCTCCGGCGGATGGATTTCATAATGGCTTGTCCCGGTTTATTGGCCGGCGCCTGTTCGTCAACAGGCCGTCGTATGTCTCTTTGGGATAAGAAGAGAAGGCCTTTTGCAGCAGCTGTTTTAGTTCCTTCAGAAAGGGATAACGAGGATTGAACTGGTACAGGCGCGTGCGTCCGGCCGTGCGACTGACTAACACGCCGCCCGCTTCCAGCTTATCCAGCTGGCGCTGAATGGCATACAGGTTCGTATCAAAGAACTGAGCGATTTCCCTGGCATAGCCCTCGGTACGCGCCAGGAGAAAAATCAGAATTCGCTCGCTGTTTTCCGTTCGAAGAAGAGGGGATAGCACACTGACCAACTCTCTTGGTTATATAACCAAATTTATTGGTCAGTGTATCAGGACACGGTTTTTCTGGCAAGCGAGGGATTGGCGCTCAGGCCACGTCGAAAGCAGCGCGGACGGCCTGCCCAAGAGATTCATGCCCCCGGAATCGTGATCGCAATGCGTGCCTACTTGTCGATAAAAAGCGTAAATAACTCGCGCGGCAAGTTTTGCGATGTTCTTTCGAATTCGATCCTTGTCCGTTTGACCGCGGCGTGCAGGGCATACCGGAAGTTTTTCCCGCGCGCCGGCGAGTCGATGTTCATCCAGGCATGCGAGTCGCGTGGCACCAGCGGCAGGAAGAATGGTCCCAGTATCGGAATGAGTGTCAGAAGCTCGAGGACGTACACCTTGCCGGAGTGCAACGCGGGGGAAGCGATCAGTTCCGGGTGGAGGGGATCCACCTCCCCTGGGGCAAGCGTGCCTCCGTTCGCGTGGAGCGACAGCCACAGGTCAATGTAATTGCTGTGGGCGTAGAAATCCTGGACGGTATGTGTGAGCCGTCCAAAGGCGGACCACGCCGCAGATCCATCGCCGGCGACCAGCGCGGAGACCGTCAGCGCGCGCTGCTCCTCGATGTACGCGCCAGATTCTTCGAAGGCATTCTGGTCGAAGTGATACTCGGGATGACCGATTTGCCCGCGAAGCCGATCCTGATGGAGATTGGCAGCGATGATCTTCCGGAGCGCCCGCGGACTGAATACATCCCCCAGTGCGAGATGCATGATTTCCACGTGAAACTCTTTAAGCATCCTGCGATTATAAGCGAAGCGACCCTGCGGGTAAGCGAAGCAACCCTGTGGGTAAGCGAAGTACGCGTAGGGGCACAGCAAGCATTCCCGGTTGGACCGCAGCCATAGTCCAGATCTCGCTGTGCCCCTACTTTGGTTATAATGACGCCATGAGCTTTTACACTTCCAGAGGCGACGATGGCACGACGAACGTGCTTGGCGAAGGGCGGGTCGCAAAATACCACGTCCGCATTGAAGCGATAGGGACGCTGGACGAATCTACGGCTGCGCTTGGGCTGGCGCGCGCCCAGTGCCAGGATCCGCGCTCGAGTGGCATCCTGCTGGACGCCCAGCGCGACCTTTACAAGCTCATGGCAGAGGTAGCGGCGACGCCCGAGAACGCGGAAAAATTCCGCTTCATCGATGCGCGGCGCGTGGCATGGCTGGAAGAACAAACGGATGCGCTGAGCAAGCTGGTCGAGATGCCGAAGGAATTCATCCTGCCGGGTGACTCGCTGGCGGGCGCGGCGCTGTCGCTGGCGCGCGCCATTATCCGCCGGGCGGAGCGCCGCGTGGTGGAGCTCTTCGACGCGGAGGAGATCAAGAACCCCGAGCTGCAGCGCTATCTCAACCGATTATCGTCGTTGTGTTTCGTCCTGGAATTGCTGGAAAATAGAGCAGCGGGGCATAAGACGACACTGGCCAAAGAATGAAACAGTAGGGGCACAGCGAGGCCAAAAGACGGTCTTGCCTTCATTCCTTCCGCTGTGCCCCTACAGGAAGAAGGCTTTGTGAACCCTGAAGAATTTCGCAAAATTGGTCACCAGCTGATCGACTGGATCGCCGATTATCGCCTCCACGTCGAAGAAATGCCGGTCCGCTCCCGGGTCGAGCCGGGCAGTGTACGCATCCAGCTGCCCACGAGGCCGCCGGACCAGCCCGAGTCGTTCGAGGGCATCTTCAACGACCTCCGGCAGATCATCCTGCCGGGTCTCTCGCACTGGCAGCATCCCGGCTTCTTTGGATATTTCCCGAGCAACGGCGAGCTCTCGTCTGTGCTGGGCGATTACCTGAGCACCGGGCTCGGGGTGCTCGGGCTCTCCTGGATCTCCAGCCCGGCGCTGACCGAGCTGGAGGAAGTGGTGACTGACTGGATGCGCCAGATGCTGGGCCTCTCGGACTCCTGGAGCGGCGTCATTCAGGATACGGCTTCTTCCAGCACGCTGGTGGCGTTGTTGTGCGCCCGGGAACGCACCTCGAATTATTCCCTGGCGCGCGGGGGGCTGCAGAGCGAAGAGCGTCCTCTGGTCGTCTATGTTTCCGGGCACAGTCATAGCTCCGTGGAGAAGGCCGCGCTGCTCGCCGGGTTCGGGCGCGACAATCTTCATTTCATCCCAGTGGACGAAAACTATGCCATGCGACCCGATGGGCTGGAACAGGCAATCCAGGCGGATGTGGAAGCGGGCATGATCCCCTGTGCGGTGGTCGCTACAACCGGCACCACCGGCACCACCGCCCTCGACCCGGTTCAAAGGATCGCAGACCTGGCGCAGAAGTATGGGCTCTGGCTGCACGTCGACGCGGCGCTGGCAGGCTCCGCCATGATCCTGCCCGAATGCCGCTGGATGTGGGAGGGAATCGAGGCGGCGGATTCGCTCGTACTCAACCCGCACAAGTGGCTGGGGGTAGCGTTCGACTGCTCGCTGTATTACGTGCGCGACCCGCAGCACCTCGTGAGGGTGATGAGCACCAATCCCAGCTATCTGCAGAGCACGGTGGATAGCCAGGTCAAGAATCTACGTGACTGGGGCATCCCGCTCGGACGCAGATTCCGGTCGCTCAAGCTGTGGTGCCTGATCCGCGAGCAGGGCGTGGAGCGATTGCAGGCTCGCCTGCGGCGCGACCTGGAGAACGCCCGGTGGTTCGCCGAACGGGTCCGCAGCGCGCCGGGCTGGCGTGTCCTCGCACCCGTCCCTCTGCAGACCATCTGTATCCGCCACGAGCCTCCGGGGCTCGAAGGCGAAGCGCTGGACAAACATACGCTGGACTGGGTGGAACGTGCCAACAACTCCGGCGGCGCCTATCTCACGCCGGCCATCCTCGACGGGCGCTGGATGGTGCGAGTTTCCATCGGCTCGCTCACCACAGAGCGCCGGCACGTGGAAGCGCTGTGGGAGCTGATCCGTCGCGAGGCGGAGGGGTAAGCAAGGGGAGCATGGCTGGCGCCTGTGCACAGAGCAAGCGTGGATCATGACAGGCATTAGCAGCTTGTCGGAGAGTAGGGTCATAAGGGGAAAAAAGCTAATCTGAACCGCGACACTCCCTGGCACCGCCCGCGCACCCCGCACAATCATACTGTGCGGGGCAGGTGGCAGGCGTGCGCCGGCACTGCGTGCTCGTTGCAGTGCAGCATACTATAGGAAAGAAGTCAAGGAGCTGCGTACAAGGATGGAGCA